>JAGPMH010000003.1:0-59304 GCA_018052945.1 Negativicutes bacterium
TCAAAGGTTCCGCCCATTATCCCTATTCTTCTTTGCTGTGCTGACATCTGTTTTCTCCTAGTTAAATTTACTTAGTATCTTTAGCATAATGTTAACTATAACCAAGACTGTAGCAATAGTTAACATTATAATGACACTGGCTTTAAAATAATCCCAAAAATCGTGATTTCCCTTAGGACTATTATAATATTTATAAAGATTATTGAAAAATTTTATTAATTTCATATTTAACGATAAATGCCCATACCAAGTATGAGCATTTACACCTTTATCTTATTTGACCGGAGCCTAAAATAACATATTTTGTGCTTGTTAATTCCGTTAAGCCCATTGGCCCTCTGGCATGAAGTTTTTGAGTACTAATGCCAATTTCCGCACCATAGCCGAATTCAAAACCATCAGTAAACCGTGTTGAAGCATTTACATACACCGCCGCGGCATCAACTTCATTTTGAAATTTTCGAGAATTATTATAGTCATTAGTGATAATTGCTTCAGAATGTCTCGTACTATATTGTCCGATATGAGCAATTGCTTCATTAATGTCAGTCAAAATCTTAATATTTAAGATTAAATCACCATATTCTTTAGCCCAATCTTCCGGACTGGCCATTTTAATATTAGAATCTAGAGCACAAGTTTTTTCACAACCACGAACTTCCACTTTATGTTCTGCTAAACTTTTTAACACTGCTGGCATAAAAGTTTTTGCAACAGCTTCATGTATCAATAAAGTTTCCATTGAGTTGCAAACTGCCGGTCTTGAAACTTTTGCATTAATCGCAATGGCCAATGCCATATTTAAATCAGCACTCTCATCAATAAAAGTATGACATACCCCAGTTCCGGTTTCAATAACTGGCACTGTACTATTTTCTACTACAGTTTTAATCAATCCAGCACCGCCACGAGGAATTATAACATCTAAATATTGATTCAGTTTCAACATCTCGTTAACAACTTGACGATCAGTATTTTCAATAAAGGCAATCGCCCCCGCTGGAATTCCAGCTTTCTCTGCAGCAGTCGTTAAAACTTTGATAATTGCAATATTGGAATTAATAGCTTCAGACCCACCACGCAAAATTACAGCGTTGCCGGATTTTAAGCACAATCCTACAGCATCAGCTGTTACATTTGGTCTTGCTTCATAAATAATACCAATAACACCCAACGGCACTCTTACTTTGCGGATTTCTAAGCCGTTTGGTCTAACGGTAGCACCAAGACCTTCCCCTACCGGATCAGGTAATGATACCGTTTGTCGTAAGCCTTCTGCCATCGCTGTGATACGTTCTTTGGTTAATAACAATCGATCTAGCAACGATGCCCGCAAACCTTTTTGTGTGCCATTTTCAATGTCCTTATGGTTTTCTGTTAAAATAAACTCAGCTTCAAATTCCAACGCATCAGCCATTTTTAATAAAGCTTCATTTTTTATATTAGTTGGCAAAACAGCCAAGCTAGTAGCCGCTTGCTTTGCTTGTTGAGCTTTTTTCTCAAGTTCTATATTATTACTTAGCATTTTAACTCCCCCTATTAGAATTTATACCATTATTACCATATTATCACGGTGAATAACTTCATCATATAGTTTTGAGCCTAAAATTTTCGAGATATTATTAGTATTTTTACCACAGATTTTTTTTATTTCTTCGGAGTTGTAATTTGCTAAGCCGCGTGCAATTTCACGACCTTGCTTTGATAAAATCCTCACACTATTACCTTGATCAAAAGTTCCTTTGACCTCTACAATGCCAACTGATAATAGACTTGACCCTTCAGTAATAAGTGCTTTTTCACACCCCTCATCAACAACCAATTCACCTTTAATCATTGCCCCAAATGCCAACCAGCTTTTTCGAACTTGCAGATGTTGCTCTTTCGCTGGGAAAATAGTGCCGATTTTTTCACCACTTAAAATATTTCTTACCACACCTTCAAGGGCACCAGAAGCAATGACCATCGTAACACCAGCATTAACAGCAATTTTGGCAGCTTGAATTTTAGTGTACATACCACCTGTACCAAGTTTAGACCCTGCACCACCAGCTAATTCTTCAATTTCCGGGGTAATATCAGTGATTTCCTCAATCAACTGTGCGGTAGGATCATTTTGCGGGTTAGCAGTAAATACACCTTCAATATCAGATAAGATAATTAGTAAATCAGCATCAACAATTGTCGCAACAGTCGCCGACAAAGTATCATTATCACCAATTTTAAGTTCGTCAATCGCAATCGCATCATTTTCATTGATTACCGGAATAACACCCATCTTTAACAATGTTAATAAGGTATTGCGTGAATTTATATATAGTTTATGTTTTACTGAATTTTCTCTGGTTAATAATACTTGAGCAACGATTTGTCCATATTCAGCAAACAATTTTTCATACATATGCATTAAAATTCCTTGACCGATGGCTGCTACTGCTTGCTTTTCTGGAATTGTTTTAGGTCGTTCGGTACTACCTAACCGATCTAAGCCAGCTCCCACCGCGCCACTGGTAACAAGAATTATCTCTTTACCCTGATTAGCTAAGTCAGCTAGCTCACGAACTAATTTTTCAATACGAAATAAATTAAGTTTTCCATTATTATAAGTCAAGGTACTTGTACCAATTTTTACAACTACTCTTACTGCATTTTTTATTTCATTTCGCTTAAACATATTTTCACTCCCTAGTTTATTTTACGGAAGCTCAATTTTAGGTTCATCAGGGTTTTCTTTATAAAGCAACCCATTTCTACCAATAACCTGTACCAGGTGAGAGTTAGATTTTTCCGCTAACTCTGCAATAACATCTTTAGGATGTTCTAAGCAATTTTGCAATACTTTAATTTTAATTAATTCTCGACTTTTAATAGCTTGTTCCAAGCTTTCTACTAAGGTCTCGCTTACGCCACCTTTACCTACTTGCACTATCGGATCCATAGTTGACCCCATCGCCCTTAAAAATCTTTTTTGTTTACCAGTTAAACTTTCTAACAAATATCTCGCCTCTATTCTTTGAATTCAAATTCCATTTCACCGACATGCACTGTGTCGCCTTCTTTTATTCCTCTAGCTTTAAGAGCTTCATCCACACCTTTTAAGCGCCAAATATTTTGGAACCTTCTTAAAGCTTCATCATTTTCAAATTTAGTCATTGCCACTAATTTTTCTAGTGATTTACTTACAACAACAAAATCTCCGACTTCATCACGTTTAATGACAAAATCTGCTTCAGCTGAATCTTCATATACCTTAACTTCAGCAACAGCTTCCGGTTCTTCCACATAATCATCTAAGGCTTTAGAAACTCTAATCATTAATTCTTTTAAGCCTTCATTAGTAGCTGCAGAGATTGGGAAAATTTCTTTGCCTTCACTCTCAATAAACTCCTTGAAGCGTTGATAATTTTCTTGTGCTTCTGGTAAATCCATTTTATTAGCCGCCACAATTTGCGGTCGATTAGCTAAACGCTCATTGTAAAGTTTCAACTCTTTATTAATTCTTTGATAATCTTCAATTGGATCACGACCTTCAATGCCCGATACATCTACTACATGTACAATGATTTTTGTTCTTTCTACATGACGTAAGAAATCATGGCCAAGTCCAACCCCTTCGTGAGCACCTTCAATTAACCCTGGTATATCAGCAATAACAAAACTATGTTCCGGTCCTAAACTTACTACTCCCAATACTGGTACTAATGTTGTAAAGTGATATTCGGCAATTTCCGGTCTTGCTGCTGAAACCATTGAAACCAAGCTTGATTTACCAACACTTGGATAACCAACTAAGCCAACATCAGCCAGTAATTTAAGTTCCAAAACCAAACTTCTGCCCTCGCCCGGCTCACCTTTTTCCGAAAAAGTAGGCGAACGATTTATACTACTAACAAATCTCGCATTGCCTCTGCCACCGCGACCACCTCTAACAATAACTGTTTCTTGGCCTACTTCTGTAAGATCTGCTAAAACTTCGCCACTTTCTTCATCTTTAATAATTGTTCCTGGTGGAACCTTAATATATAATGGTTCAGCTTTTTGTCCATAACAATTTTTAGTCTGACCATTATCACCATTTTTAGCAACGAATTTTCTTTTATAACGAAAATCTAGTAAAGTATTAACATTATTATCAACAATAAATACTACATCTCCACCGCGGCCACCATCACCGCCACTTGGTCCACCTTTAGGTACAAATTTTTCGCGACGAAAACTGGACATACCATCTCCACCATCACCGGCTTTTACTTGTATCCTTGCTCTATCTATAAACATTTTTTTCTCCTTATTTATAAGTCTTTTGCTTTAGCTAACAGCTTTTCAATATCCCTAACATCTTCTATAATATCTTCCATATAACGAAAAGCCCTATCTGTTTTACCCAACTGTAAAAAACCCTGAATCACTTGAAGATGATTTAAAAAATCATGTCGTTGTAACTTGAGTAAGGTTTTACATTCTTCTGAGATATTGTTTAGCGCAAAATTATCACCATTAGACATAAGCTCATCACCCTTCTATCCATTTATTAATAGAAGGTTCGGGATTTTTTGTTAAAATCCTGTTACATTTTTAAAAAGCTAGTATTAGATTTCTAAAATTTCTAGTAAAAATCTAATACTAGCTTTTTATTAATAATACTGCCATATAAAAACAATACCTGCGGTTAGATACCGCAGGTAATTAGTTTTAGATAGCTTCTTCAGTGTATACGCTAACTTGTCTGTTAACACGGCCTTTACGTTCAAAAGCTACGCGTCCTGCAACTTTAGCATATAAGGTATCATCTTTACCAATACCTACATTGTTTCCTGGATGGAAGTGAGTACCTCTTTGGCGAACTAATATACTGCCAGCAGTAACAACTTCACCTGCATGACGTTTTACGCCTAGACGTTTTGATTCGCTATCACGTCCATTACGAGTACTACCAACACCCTTTTTATGTGCGAACAATTGTAAATTAAAATTAAACATACTCATTTCACCTCCCGTGCTCTGAGATTTTTATGTTTTTAGAATTTATTTTTTCGATTTCAACCAAGCCTAATAGCATGGTTTCAAAAATAGCATCTGTTAATTCATCAGGTTCACTCAATAAATTTAGTATTAAATTACCACTCTTTACAACATACTCTACTTCTCGTCGCAAATGCTTTGCTACGCCCAGTATCGCCGTCTGCGTTAACGCTGAAACTCCAGCACAAACGATATCTTGTCCGTGCGGTGCCATGTCAGCATGACCGGTAACCTTAAAGCCATTGATTTTTCCTGTTGAATTACGAAAAATTTTAACCTTAATCATTATTAAGCTTCAATTTTTTCGATTACTACTTTAGTAAATGGTTGACGATGACCTTGACGTTTACGATAGTTTGATTTAGCTTTGTATTTGAAAACTAAAATCTTTTTCGCTTTGCCTTGAGCCTCAACTTTTGCAGTTACTTTTGCACCTGCAACAAGTGGTTTACCAAAAACAGCATTGCCTTCTTTTACAACACTAAGAACTTTGTCAAATTCAACAGTGTCACCTTCGTTAGCATTAAGTTTTTCGATAACTACTACATCGCCTTCGCTTACACGGTATTGTTTACCGCCTGTTTCGATAATTGCGTACATCATTACACCTCCCTATTAATTCCTCGCCAAATACGGTACAGCTAGGCTGTTTTAAAAAACCTCTTCGTGCGGTGGGGAAAGCAACTTAGTTGCTTACATCGTAAAATTTTATCATACTTATTTTTTTTTGTCAATTAACTGTTTTATCCTTGTAATAAATAATAAGATTGCGGATTTAAACCCTTAATGATTTCAATAACAAACTTACCTTTAAGCTCCGCCCCTAAAGTATTTAGTAACTCATCACCCTTTAAAATAGCAGCAACCTCAGCACTGACTTGAATGATAATTTTATCAGCCACAAATCCTTTTTTTAAAATTTTTCCGATATCCCTCAAAATATTAATACAAATTGATTCTGCTGATAAAATTCTACCACTACCACTACAATGTTGGCACTCTGTATATAAAACACTTTCAATACTTTTGCGCGATTTTTTTCGGGTTATTTCAACCAGACCTAATCCTGTAATACCAACAATATTAGTTTTAACTTTATCTTGTTTAAACTTTTCTTCCAGTAACTTTAATAAATACTCTTTTTCCGCAGTGCTTTCCATATCAATAAAGTCAATAATAATAATGCCACTTATATCTCGTAGTCTAATCTGTTTTACAATTTCAGCAGCAGCTTCTTTATTGGTATAAAACACCGTATCGGCAAGATTAGTTTTGCCGACAAACTTACCAGTATTTACATCAATCACAGTCAAAGCTTCTGCTTTATCAATAACAATATGTCCCCCCGATTTTAACTCAACCTTACGCTTACAGAGTTTTTCAATTTCCCCTTCAATCTTATAAAAACTAAAGATCGGTTCATGACCTCGATAGTATTCAACTTCAGTCTTAATATCAGGCATATATTTTAGTAATTCTACTACTCTATTATAAGCATCATAATCATCAATAATCAATTTATCAATAGTACCATCCAAATAGTCCCTTACTATTCTAATAACTAAATCGGCATCACGATATAATAGCGTTGGTGGCTTTGAGACCTTAGCTCTTGCATTGACAGCATTCCAAGTATTTAGTAAATATTTTATATCCTTTTTTAATAAATCTTCACTTTTACCTTCAGCGACAGTTCTAATAATAAGCCCCATATTACCTGGACAAACATTTTGTGCAATATTTTTCAAACGCTCTCGTTCGGTCTCATCTTCAATTCTTCGCGAGATGCCAATATATTCAGCATTAGGCATTAAAACCACATATCGTCCCGGTATTGTCAAGTTAGTAGTAGCCCTTGGACCTTTGGTATCAGTAGTATCTTTAACAATTTGCGTCAATACTTGTTGCCCCACAAAAAACCCCTGATGCGCTGAAATATATTGAGCAATATTATTTTGAAAAACATCACCAATATATAAAAATGCATTTTTCTTATAGCCAATATCAACAAAGGCCGCTTGCATTCCCGGTAAAACATTTTTAACTTGTCCTTGATAAATATTACCCACTATTGTTGTCGCTTTATTTCGTTCAATTGCTAACTCCATTAATTCGTTTTCTTCAAGTATTGCCATTCTTGTTTCTGCTGAAATAACATTAACCACAATTGTTTTCACAAACATCTCTCCAAAATTAAATTAAATCAATTGGGCTTTTACCATTAGCATATAACCCCGTTCGATGGATCAAGGCATCGTCAGATTTAATGTTTAATGCAAAATTTTCAGTAATAGCAGTTAAAACATCCGTCGGTTTAACACTGCCTCCCGGTGTTATAATAATTGCCATTGTAATCTTCATAATACTGTTATGAAACTCAGCTTTAATCGATTCTTTAAGATATTGCTTAATTTCAATTTCCTTACTTTGTTTTGGTGTAATCTTTAAATATTTAAGCTCTGCTACTTTATTAAAGTTTTCAAGAGCCTCGATAGCAGCTTCAACACTGCCCAATAACGGCACTTCAATGCAATATGTTGCTAAATCAACAATAGCCATTAAAGCTTTTTCTTTCTTCATTAAATATTTAGCTTGAAGAACCTTAATTCCTCTTGGCAGCTGTTTTTCAAACTTGGCAATAAATTCTTTTATATCAATTTGCTCTTTTAATTCTAGTTCCATATATTCAGTAGCACTTGTTAACCCCACTGCTAATGCTGAAGCAAAAGCAAGTTTCATGTGCGGATTAAAACCTTCAGAATATGCCACTGGTATTTCGGCACGCTTTAAAGCTTTTTCAATTGCCCCTGCATAGTCTAAATGTGATATATAACGAATTTCTTCATCTTTACTTATTTCAACACGCAATTTAATCACGGGCATTTCTCCAATCTATAACTTTAACATCAAGGTTCTGACAAACACCACAAATGCTACAAGTATCTCTCCGGCAATCTACCGTATATTGTTCATTAACAGCCTGTTCATATTCTGTTATTAAAAACTTTTTAGTTGCCCCTGTCCCGATATGATCCCACGGTAAAACTTCAGTCATATTTCGTTCTCTAGTAACATAGAAATCAGGCTCAAGATTACATTTAGCTAATGCTTCTAGCCAATTGTCATAATTGAAAAAGTCTGACCATCCATCAAATTTAGCACCTTGTTTCCAAGCTTCCATTATAACTTTTGATAAGCGACGATCACCTCTAGCAAAAACGCCTTCCATATAGCTTGTTCTGGCATCATGGTATTTAAAGGAAATAGACTTGTCTTTTATGTTTTCTTTTAACAGTTGTTGCTTACGATTAATTTCTGCCGTTGTATTTTGAGCATACCACTGAAATGGAGTATGTGGCTTTGGCACAAAGGAAGAAACACTAACTGTAACTCTTGCTCCTCTTTTACCAGTAACTTCTTTATAACAATTAACAACTTTTTGTGCTAATGTGGCAATACCAATAATATCTTCATCACTCTCAGTCGGCAACCCAATCATAAAGTAAAGTTTCACACCACTCCAACCTTTAGCAAAGGCTGCACTAACCGCAGTTATTAAATGTTCTTCCGTTACACCTTTATTTATCACATCGCGTAGTCGTTGCGTCCCTGCTTCTGGAGCAAAAGTTAAGCCACTTTTTCTTACTTCTTGTACTTTTTGTGCTAAGTCAACCGAAAAGCTATCAATTCGCAATGATGGCAAAGAAATACTGACCTTGTCTTTTTTGAATTTATCCATTAAACAATCTACTAATTCACTAAGTTTAGAATAATCAGCTGAACTTAGTGATGTTAACGAAATCTCATCATAACCCGTATTTTTTATCAAATCTTCCGCCAATTTAATTAAGGTTTCCATTTTTCTCTCACGAACCGGTCGATAAATCACTCCGGCTTGACAAAAACGGCAACCTCTAGTGCAACCTCTAAATAATTCTAACATAATACGATCGTGCACAATGTCAATAAATGGAATGACCGGTTTCGTTGGAAACTTAGCATTATCAAGATCGGCAACGATTCTTTTATTAATAATACTTGGAGCTGTTTGTTCTAAAGCAATTATTTCTTTAATGGTATTATCAGAATTGTAGTTTACAGCGTAAAAGCTCGGAACATAAATACCTTGAATTTGTGCTACTCTTCTTAATAAACCCTTTCGTCCGTCTGTTTTGTTACTATGTTTCCATGAAATAATAACATCCATTACTTCTAATATTATTTCTTCACCTTCACCAATAATGAAAAAATCAAAAAAATCGGCAACCGGTTCCGGATTAAACGCACAGGGACCACCGCCAATAACAAATGGGTCTTCCAGATTCCGTTCACTTGATAGCAACGGAATATTAGATAAATGAAGCATATTAATAACATTGCTATAAATAAGCTCATATTGTAATGAAAAACCTAAAACATCAAAGTTTTTAAGAGGGGTATA
Source organism: Negativicutes bacterium (assembly GCA_018052945.1). Taxonomy (NCBI): domain Bacteria; kingdom Bacillati; phylum Bacillota; class Negativicutes; species Negativicutes bacterium. The sequence continues at coordinate 9,464 of JAGPMH010000003.1, forward strand.
TGTTTCTAATGAATATAGACTAATTTTATTGCAAGAAAGCTCATTTTCCATATCAACCCATGGTGCATAAACACGCTCTGCCGCAAGGTCAGCTCTATCATTTAAAACTTCATATAAAATCTTTAATCCTAAGTTGGACATTCCAACTTCATAAACATCAGGTAATGCTAAGGCAATAGTAGCTTCAACTTTATTATGATCCTTTATAACACTATTAAGTTCTCCACCGGTATATCTGGCCGGTTTTAGAACTGAATTAAGTATCGATGGGGAAATTTTAATCATGATAATCCTCCAAAAACTAAACTTTCTCTACTGACTATTTAATAAAAGTCTACACCAGATTGTGTAGACTTTTATTAAAATAATATCTTTTGTCTGCGCATATGAATATTAAGTAAAATACCAATTGCTAATAAATTAGTGGTTAATGCACTAACCCCATAACTCATAAATGGTAGTGGTATGCCTGTTACCGGCATAATGCCAGCAGTCATTCCAACATTAACTAAAACATGAAAAGTTAACATTGAAGTTATTCCTGCGGCTAATAATGTCCCAAAATCATCCTTGGAATCATTAGCTATTTTCGCTCCGCGATATAAAATCACTAAATATAGTAATAAAATTACCAAGGCTCCAATAAATCCTGTTTCTTCACCAATAACTGCAAAAATAAAATCAGTATGATTTTCCGGTAAAAAATTCAATTGGCTTTGCGTTCCACCAAACAACCCTTTGCCAAATAGCATCCCTGAGCCAATAGCAATTTTAGATTGTATTATATGATAGCCTGAACCTAAGGGATCTACATTCGGATTTATAAAAACTGTAATTCTCATTTTTTGATAATCTTTTAAGAAATGCCAAAAGATTGGCAATAAAGCCAGTCCTGCACCAAATAAAATCATTAATATCCTTAAACTAATTCCGGCAACAAAAGTCATGCCTAACAAAATTGCCAAAAATACTAGCGACGTTCCTAAGTCAGGTTGCTTCATTACTAAGAGGAACGGGAAACCAACATATAAAAATACAGGTAAAATATCTTTAAAAGTATTAAGTTTACCAATTCTTTTTTCTAGCAACGCTGCTAACGATATAATCATAATTATTTTCGAAAATTCTGACGGCTGTAAAGTAATCGGTCCAATTTGAATCCAACGTTGTGCTCCTAACGCACTATGTCCAAACACCATTACAGCAATTAACATAATAATATTAAAAGCGTATAAATGATTACCATATTTTTGTAGGCTTTTATAATCAAAAGTCAGCATAAAATAAACTAAGCAACAGTTCAACACCGCAAAAATACCTTGCCGTTGTACATACCAATAGCGATCGTCAGAAGGAGTATTAATATGCGTTGCACTGCCGATAATTATCAAACTAATTCCAATTAAACCCAAAACAACAGTAATCAAAGTAAAATCAAGTTTTTTTAACATTCTGTTATTTAACATTTTTTTACCTTTCTTACATAACCAGAAATTCCTTAACACTAAGGACAACCCTAGGTATTTTTAATTATACCCTAGAAGATAAAGAAAAGCACACTTTCGTGTGCTAACTTATTTATTATACTACATTAGCTAACTTATTTGTAAAGATTATTCCTCAAACCCAGTTCCACGTTTCATCCTATGGACTGGTATATTGGCAACCAACGCCACTGATGAATTATTACTGGTAAGGGTAACTTCCATCTCACGTTCATTTATTTCCATATAGTTAGAGATAACTCTGAACATATCATCCTTTAAAATTTCCATGAATTGTGGAGAGACATTGGCACGATCGTGTACTAACACCAAACGTAATCGTTCTCTTGCTATATCTTTAGATGCTGTAGTCTCTTTTCCAAACATCTTCATTATCATACCTAGCATAACTTACTCTCCTCCTAAATTTTTAGTAGCTTTTTAATTTTCCCAAAAAAGCCTTGATTTATTTCAATTTTCATTAACGGCACATCTTCGCCCATCAAACGTTTAATAATATTGCGATAAGCCGTACTTGCTAAGGACAAATTATTAGTTATTGCCGGCTCACCTCTATTGGTAGAAATTACAATATACTCATCTTCTGGAATAATTCCTAATAATTTAATTGATAAAATCTCAATAATATCATCAATATCCATCATATCGCCTTTTTTAACCATATGTGGTCTAATACGATTTATGACAAGCTGCGGATTATTCTTACCTTCAGCTTCAAGTAAACCAATAATTCGATCCGCATCTCGCACCGCTGATACTTCAGGAGTTGTAACAATTATCGCTTTGTCTGCTCCTGCAATAGCATTTTTAAAACCTTGCTCAATGCCGGCCGGACAATCAATAATAACATAATCAAAATCTTTTACAAGTTCAGCACAAACTTCTTTCATTTGCTCAGGATTTACGGCATTTTTATCTCTAGTCTGAGCTGCTGGCAACAGGTATAAATTTTCATATCTTTTATCTCTGATTAAAGCTTGCTTTAATCGACAAACCCCTTCAGTCACATCAACTAAATCATAAACGATACGATTTTCTAACCCCATTACTACATCTAGATTTCTCAATCCTATATCGGCATCAATTAAAACAACCTTTTTGCCTTCTAATGCAAATCCCGTCCCTAAATTAGCACTTGTTGTAGTTTTACCTACGCCACCTTTTCCGGATGTTACAACTATAACCTCACCCATCAAAGTCCTCCTAACTATTAATTACATTAATAACGATATTTCCATCTTTTATGCTTGCCATTTCCGCACCCTGTACTTGTTCTAAAACATCCGGTGCTCGTGCAATAAGATCCGATATTCTAATTTGACTAGCTAACAGTTTTTCTGCAATTATTGTTGCTGAACTGTCACCAAAAGCTCCCGCATGAACAATACCTCGGCAAGCTCCTTTTATTTCAATATTACCACCGGCAATTATTTTTGCACCAGGGTTAACATCACCATTTATTAAAATTGAACCAAAATTAACAATTTCCTGACCACCACGCACTGTTTTATCAACAACTAATAACTCATGCTGAACTGTCGCATCTTCAATATCATCATTCAGTATGTGGTTTTCGGGAATTTGTTCTTCTTCAACAATTTTTAAACTTAAACCATGATTATCAAAAATATTGTTCAGTTCCATCAGTTGTTCATTGGTAATACCTTTAGGTAAAAAATTAACCACTGTTCCTTTACCAAAAAACTCAATGGAAGCATCCAATTTTGCAATAAGTTTATCAGTTAAACTTTTGAAATCATTATCTTCATTTAAAAATAATTGCAAGCCAATTTTGCTACCTTTAAATACAACATCTTCTCGCATAATTTCTCCTAAACCTTGCTTTCATTGTATCATTAGTTACAATTCGCGATATTTTATAATAATCCTGCTTTAAAATATAGTTAATTTGTCTTAACTATATTATTTACAGGTTTAGTAGTCGCTGGTGGATTGGTGTTGATATTAAAAACAGCTTCTAATATTTTTTTACCAATTGGGACTGCTGAACTGGCACCAAAACCACCCTGCTCAACAATTACAACAACTACAACTTCCGGCTTTTCATAAGGAGCATAAGCAACAAACCATCCATGGTCACTACCATGCGGATTTTCTGAGGTTCCAGTTTTTCCGGCAATATTTACTGGAAAATCTTTAAATAACAATCCAGCCGTTCCACCTTCTAGTGCTACATTACGTAGCGACTCCCTAATAATATCCATCGTCTTTTTTGATATTGGCAGTTCGCCCAGCTTTTCAGGTTTAAAATCCTGAACCAAACTTCCATTACTATCAACAATTTTATTCACTAAATATGGTCGATAAGAAATACCACCATTAGCAACCTGACTTAAAACCATCGCCATTTGTAGTGGCGTAGTCAATTGAAATCCTTGTCCAATCGCTGCATCAAAAGTTTCCGATAAATACCAGTCATCATCATAAACTTTCTTTTTATATTGTTTGTTTGCAACTAACCCTTCCATTTCATAAGGTAAGTTAATCCCAGTAGTTTTACCCAAGCCAAATAACCGTGCATACTTCTCCAGTAAATCGATCCCTAAACGATTTCCCATTTCATAAAAATATACGTTGTCAGATTTTGCTAACGCTTCTCGAAAATCAAGCCAACCTAAAGCTTCTCCCATTGCATTACCTTTAGGAATAATCCAATGTTTACCTGTATCAAGAATTTTTTCCTCCGGTGTAACTTTTTTTTCTTCTAAGGCTGCGGCACCGGTAATAATTTTAAAAGTAGAGCCCGGTGGATATTCTCCAGAAATAGCTTTATTATCTAACGGGTGATTAGGGTTATCATTTATTTCTTTCCAATCTTTTGAAGAAATCCCTCCCGCAAATAAATTCGGATTAAAAGCCGGTCTACTAGCCATCGCTAAAACTTGTCCTGTTTGCGGATTGACCGCTACTGCAGCTGCAGCTTTGGCATTAGGATAACCACCTTTACTTTGCAAATATTGTAATTGTTCATCAACAGCTTGTTCTAATGCTTTTTGAACTTTATCGTCGATTGTCAGGTATAAGTTATGTCCAGGAATCGGTTCTTTTTTTCCAAGAATTTGCACTGGCTTACCAGTAACGTCAACCTCAACTTGACCGCCACCATCAACACCGCGTAATTCTTTATCATAAACCTTCTCTAAGCCAAATTTTCCGACTATATCACCAGATTTATACCCTTCAGCTTTTTTCTTTTCTAATTCTGCATCATTTATTTCACTAACATAGCCAAAGATATGCGAAGCCAAATTATTATTAACATAATTTCTAATAGGCTGAGTTTCTACCACTACTCCAGGAAAATCATCTTTACGCTCTTCCAATATCGTTATAATATCAGGACCAACATCATTTTTTAAATGAATAGGATCAAATCCCGTATGTTTCTTTATTTTTTCATATATTTCATCTTTATTCATCTTTAACACATCAGCTAACCTGACAATTACACTGTCATCAATCGGTCCACTTAATGTTAATAAAGATACTGTAAACCCGGGCCGATTAGATACCATAATAACGCCATTACGATCATAAAAAATGCCCCGCGGAGCCATCGCCGGAATTAACCTTATTCTATTACCATCAGCTAATTTACTATAATAATCACCATCAATAATTTGCAAGTATACTAATCTTGTAATTAAAGCTAAGATAACTAAAAAAGCGATTAGAATTAAAACTTCAATTCTTTTTTTATAAGGTTTATCATTCACAACATTATCTCCTTAAAAGACTTTAAGGCATCTTAACAGATGCCTAATTTTACAAATATCAGTTAATACACACATAAAATATAACAAAAAAATCAAACTGACTCAAGTACTATTTCTTTTTTAAATTCAAACTTAATTTGTATAATAACTTATGCACAAAGAGGGCAATAACGACATTGTAAGCTAATACCAACAATAAATTATAAAGCATGGCAATATTAACATTAATGTTTACACCTAATAACAACAAAAACAACAAGCTCAAAATATAATTAAGGACTGTCGCTATCGACATTGCAATCAATGGCAACAATTTATGTTCCTTAAAAACCTGCTGCTCAATGCTCCCAAAGATAAAACCAATAAACATTTTGACCAAGGTATTTAGTCCAAAAAATGTTCCTGATAATAAGTCTTCCAATAACCCTGAAAAAAAACCAATGGTTACACCATGATGCTTGCCTAAAATAATACTAGTTAAAACTACAATAATCAATAATAAATCTGGCTTTAAGCCATTAACAAAAAAATCAACTAAAATTGTAGTTTGAATTATTATCGCACTAATAACTAGGGCAGACCAAACAAAGATTGGATTCATTATTTAGCTACTCCTTTGTTAGCACTCGGTGGTATTACTGCATTAAGTGGAGCCGGTGCGGTCTCCCTTGAGTTAACAATAACTAGGACTTCTTCAATGCGATAAAAATCAACGGCCGTTTTTACGGTTGCATATTTCAACAATCCACCAGCCTCATTAGTTACTTCAACAACCTCCCCAATAACAATCCCTTTCGGATATAAACCACCATATCCCGAAGTTAAGACATTGTCGCCCACAACAACATCAGCATCACGAGGAATATTAAGCATTTTTGCTAGCGTTTGTACACCGACACTACCTTGCATAATACCAATAACTCTCGATTCAGGGCGTTGAATAATTGCGCCAACCGCCGAACGGGGATCTAATATTAATTGAACCTTGGCAGAATGCTCATAAACAGCAACAATAGTCCCTACTAACCCTTGTGGAGTAATTACCGGCATATTTTTTTGCATACCATCTTTAGCACCCAAATTAATAGTAATACTATTAGTTAAGTTACTAGAATCATAGCTGATAATTTTAGCCACCGCAGTATCAAACTGTTTCACTGCATTTTTATAATTTAAGATGTTAGTAAGTCGGGTATTTTCCGCCATAATTTCATTAACATTTACATCACGCTGCCGTAATTGTTCAACTTCTGACCTTAACATTTTATTTTGTTCATATACCGTAACCATTTCCCAAGAAATAACGCCAATCTTTTTAGTTACATTGCTAATACTAGTTATTGCCGATTGAAAAGGCGATAATATCGTATTAACTACATTTTCACTTATTTTTAAATCATATTTTCCTTTGACTGTAGTAAACGCCAATAATCCAACAATAAAAACCGCCACCCAGAGTATTATTGTTCTTCTATTGGAGGCATCAACTCTTACTCTTCGTCTCATGTTCTTCTAGATGACATCGCTATTTTTTTCAAAAATTCAATACTTTCGAGTGACTTTCCGGTGCCTTCTCCAACACAACTTAATGCATCTTCGGCAATATAAACCGGCATACCTGTTTCTTTGCTGATTAAGGTATCAAGATCACGTAATAATGATCCACCACCAGCCATAACAATTCCTCGGTCCATAATATCAGCCGCTAATTCCGGCGGTGTTTTCTCTAACGTAATTTTTACAGCCTCAATAATGCTGGAAATAGGTTCGCTCAACGCAACTTGGACTTCACTTGCTTTTAATGAAAGTGTTTTTGGTAAACCTGACACCAAATCGCGCCCTCTAATATCCATCGTTTCATTATAAGTTGGCTCAATCGCAGTCCCAATTGTCATTTTAATTTCTTCGGCTGTTCTCTCACCAATCATTAAATTATAGGTTTTTTTAACATATTGAATAATTGCTTCATCCATTTCGTCACCACCAACTCTAATGGAGCGACTTGTTACAATACCGCCAAGCGATATTACCGCAACTTCCGTTGTCCCACCACCAATATCAACAATCATATTGCCAGTTGGCTCATGAACCGGTAACCCAGCACCAATAGCCGCCGCCATCGGCTCTTCAATTAAATAAGCTTCTCTGGCTCCAGCTTGAATAGCAGCATCAATTACTGCTCTTTTTTCAACTTCTGTTACACCTGATGGAACACCAATAACAACTCTTGGTCTAATAAACGATTTTTTATCTAAAGCTTTACTGATAAAATGTTTTAACATCGCTTGCGTAACATCATAATCAGCAATAACACCATCTTTTAATGGTCTTATTGCAATAACATTTCCTGGTGTCCGGCCGATCATTTGCTTCGCTTCTTCACCTACTGCTAAAACTTCATTAGTATCTCTTTGAATTGCAACAACAGAGGGCTCACTTAAAACTATTCCTCTACCCTTTACATGCACTAATGTATTTGCAGTACCTAAATCGATACCCATATCTCTATTCCCAAAAAAATTAAACATTATTTTCCCCTCTCAATTTCCCTAAGTCAAAAAAATCCTTGTTCCTTTAAACTTATATATTTATCATTGCCAATAATTAGATGATCTAAAACTTTAATATCAAGAATATTACCAGCTTCAGCAATTTTATTGGTTACATTTATATCTTCTGTACTAGGCGTTGGATCACCACTAGGATGATTATGCACCATAATCAATGCTGCCGCTGAATAATTTATTGCTACTTTGAAAATTTCTCTAGCATCAACAATAGCAGAATTTAAGCTCCCTACTGATATTACCGGATTAGCAATAATATGATTTTTCATATTAAGTAATACTACCATAAACTGCTCTTTTTGCTCAAAGCGTAATCTTGGCATTAAAAATTCTGCTAATGTTGCTGGCGAATTTATAATTTTTTCATTTTCTACAGTTTGTTGAAGCATTCTTTTGCCTAATTCCAAGGCTGCACAAATCGTTACTGCTTTAACAATACCAATCCCTTTAACTTTACTCATTTCCTGAGGGCTAAGATTAACCAACGAACAGACCCCATTATACATCTTCTGTTGAGTCAAAAGTTTTTCTGCCACTCTTAACACTGAATCTTCTTTCGTGCCGGTTCGCAATAAAATAGCTAACAATTCAGCATTGCTCAAATTATTAGCTCCAGCACTCAGTAATTTTTCTCGAGGACGCTCACCCGTTGGTAAATCTCTAACCATTAAAGGTTTATCTTTGTTCATAGCAATTTAATCCCTGCCTCATGACAAATTTTATACAACTTGCTTAATGGCAATCCTACTACATTACTATAACAACCACATATTTTTTCTACAAAAATCGCACCAATTCCTTGTATCCCATAAGCTCCAGCTTTGTCAAGCGGTTCTTCTGTTTCAACATATTTTATAATTTCATCTTCTGTCAATGTTCTAAATGTAACAATAGTTTCTTCATAATCAACAATACATTCATCCGCTGTGATAATGGCTATTCCTGTTATCACTTTATGTTCTTTACCTGATAAAATTTTTAAAAATTCTATTGCTTCAAGTTTGTTTTTCGGTTTTCCATAAATATTATCTGATACTACCACTACGGTATCAGCACCAATAATAGTACTTTCAACTTCATTTTCAGTTGAGGCAATTTCCTTTGCCTTTAGTGAAGCGTTAAGCATTGCAATTTCATAAGGATTTAAATCTGCAGAAATTACTTCTGCCGTCGAACTTACTTTAACAATAAACTCACAACCGATTTGTTGTAATAATTCACTTCTCCGAGGCGAAGCCGAAGCTAAAATAATCATAAAAACACCTCAATTAAAACCTTTTAAATAAAAATATTGCAAGTATTATTCCAAAAATACTTATTAAATTAGGTTGCAGTGTAAATCCTAATGCTATCTTTATAACATATAAATTTATACTAACCGGAGCTAAATCAATTATTGGATAAGTTTGCACTAAATAATGTGCTATTCCGGAAAACGCAGCTGTGCTAGATATTATTTCACCTAAAATACCACCTAATATCGCTCCAGTAATAACAAATAAAGCTAAAATACCATAACCTCTACCAGTATTTCCCCGCAAAATAACACCTCCACTACTAAGTTAAATAATACACATTACTTTTGCTATTATATCACATTTTATATCTTACTAGAAGAGTAAAAAAAGATAAGAATTATTTTAAAATAATTCTTATCTTTTTGAAGTTTAATTTAAAAATCTAAGATAAACATAGCTTGTTGATATTAAAATTGTTAATAACATTACAGGAAACCCAACTTTTAAGTATTTTACAAAAGAAATATTATGTCCTTTTTCTGCCGCCATTGCCGCTACAATTAAATTAGCACTAGCACCAATAATTGTACCATTACCACCTAAGCAGGCTCCTAAGGCTAAACTCCACCAGATTGGCTCTAAATTAACAATTCCCATATTCCCCATATCAAAAATTAACGGAATCATTGTTGCTACAAATGGTATATTATCAAGAAAGGCAGAAATTATTGCACTCAGCCACAATACTAATAATGAGGTTTCTAAAACTTCACCTTTTGTTATTTCAAAACAATATAAAGCAATTTGCTTAATAATACCTGTTTCAATCAAAGCACCCACTGCAATAAATAAACCGATGAAAAAAAAGATCGTTCCCCACTCAATTTTTTCTAAAACACTTTCAATAAAATTATGTTTTTTTCCGACAGTAGCTAATAATAAAAAACCACCAGTTAAAGCAATAGTCGAAGACTCTAAGTTCAAGCTTTGATGCATAAAAAATCCTAATAATGTTAACATTAAGATTCCTAGTGATTTTTTTAATAATCTTCGATCTTTTATTTCTGCTTCAGGCTCTAACTTCATTATTTCAGCTTTCAAAGAATCTTGTGCCATTAATTTTTTACGATAAAGAAAACTTAAAATACCCACCACCACAATTAAATTAATGACCGCAATTGGTGCTAAGTTTTGGATAAATGCCAAAAATGTCAACTCTTTAACTGCACTACCGATCATAATATTGGGCGGATCACCAATTAAAGTGGCGGTTCCCCCAATATTAGAAGCAATAATTTGAGTTATCAAGAAAGGAATCGGATCTACTTTCAGTTTTTTAGTAATACTAATAGTTACAGGTACAATCAACAAAACTGTTGTTACATTATCAAGAAAAGCTGAACAAACTGCAGTTATCAAGGCTAATATAATTAAAATTCTTTTAGGCTCACCTTTTGCTACCTTGGCAGCATAAATTGCAATATAATTAAAAACTCCGGTTTGTCCTGTTATTGCAACAATAATCATCATACCAATCAATAATCCTAAAGTATTAAAATCAATATGGTGGATAGCTTTTTCTTGTGTTATTATACCTGTTAAAACCATTAAGAGTGACCCTAACATTGCCACTACAGTTCTATTAATTTTTTCACTAGCAATAAAAACATACATTATAATAAAAATTATACCTGCTAATAAACCAGAATTAATCAAATTTTTCACCTCAAAAAAAAATAGAAGAAGCCTGTGTGAACAGACTCCTCCTATTTTGATATCACTATCATCAAATATTTTATTAACCGATAACTGCTAACACGTCACCAGGTTTAACACTTTGACCAGCTGCAACATTAACTGATTTTAATTTACCATCAGCAGGTGCAGTGATTTCATTTTGCATTTTCATAGCTTCAAGAATTAATACAACATCACCTTTTTTAACTGCTTTACCAGCTTCAGCTACGATTTTAACGATTTTACCAGGCATTGGTGCATTAACAGGAGTATCACCATCAGCAACAACTGCTGGAGCAGGTGCAGCAGCCGGTGCCGGTGCAGCAGCTGGTTTCGCAGCCGGTGCCGGTGCAGCAGCAGCTTTAACAACCGGAGCAGCTTTTACTTCTTCAACTTCAACTTCAAATGCAGTACCATTTACTTTAATGTTAAATTTTTTCACGTTAGATTCCTCCATAAAATTAAATTATTTTTAGTGTGAGTTCATTAATTTTTGACGACCAGCAGCAGCCCAAACTTCGCTTGTTTTAATGCGAATTGCCACAATTTTATTACCAGTCATTTCAGCTACCGCAGCAGCTATTGCAGCCACAATTTCAGGGCTAACATTTTTTGCATCTATTTTCATAATAATCACCTTTCCTCTTATAATGGTATATTACCATGTTTTTTAGCCGGACGAGCTTCGCGTTTGCTCGCTAGCATATTCAAGGCAGTGATAATACGAGGTCTTGTTTCTCTTGGTTCAATAACCATGTCTACAACACCGCGTTCAGCAGCTTTGTAAGGAGTTGCAAATTCTTCGATATATTTATCAGTTTTTTCTGCAACGTTAGGATCTTTACGGAAAATAATATTAGCCGCACCAGCAGGTCCCATAACCGCAATCTCAGCCGTTGGCCAAGCCATAACTTGGTCAGCACCTAAATCTTGTGAACACATTGCTAAATAAGATCCACCGTATGCTTTACGAGTAATAACTGTAATTTTTGGTACAGTTGCTTCCGAATATGCATAAAGCATTTTAGCACCATGACGAATAATACCGCCATATTCTTGATCTGTTCCAGGTAAGAAACCAGGCACGTCAACAAGATTTACAATTGGAATATTGAAAGCATCACAGAAACGAATAAATCTTGATGATTTATCAGAAGCATTTACATCTAAGCAACCTGCCATAACTGAAGGTTGGTTAGCAATAATACCAACAGATCTACCATCAAAACGAGCAAAGCAAGTGATGATGTTTTTTGCATAATGTTCATGAACTTCATAGAATTCACCGTTATCAACGATAGTTGTAATAACATCTTTCATGTCATAAGGCATGTTAGGGTTATCCGGTAATAATGTATTTAAGCTTTCATCAGCACGGCTAGGATCATCTCCGGTTTCAACAACTGGAGCTTCTTCTAAGTTATTGCTTGGTAAATAGCTTAATAAATAACGGATTTGTTCAATACAATCCACTTCGTTTTCAGCTGCAAAATGTGCTACACCGGAAACGCTATTATGAGTCATTGCTCCACCAAGTTCTTCTGCTGTAACTTCTTCTGCTGTAACAGATTTAATAACGGCAGGACCAGTGATAAACATTTGACTTGTATTTTTAACCATGTAAATAAAATCAGTTATTGCTGGGGAGTACACTGCACCACCGGCACAAGGACCCATTATTACTGAAATTTGTGGTACCACGCCAGAAGCTAATGTATTGCGGAAGAATATTTTACCATATCCACCTAATGCATCAATTGCTTCTTGAATACGAGCTCCACCTGAATCATTAATACCAATTACAGGCGCACCCATTTTAATTGATAAGTCTAAAACTTTGCAAATTTTGGCAGCATGCATTTCACCAAGAGAACCACCTTCAACAGTGAAATCTTGTGCAAAAGCATACACTAAACGACCATTAACTGTACCATAACCGGTTACAACACCTTCTGCCGGTAAAGTTTTCTTTTCCATGCCGAAGTTTGTGCAACGATGTGTAACAAACTGGTCAAGTTCTACAAACGTTCCTTCGTCAAAGAATAACTCGATACGCTCGCGCGCAGTCATTTTACCTTGGGCGTGTTGCTTTGCAATTCTAGCTTCGCCGCCACCAAGCATAATTTTTTCGCGCTTAGCTTTCATAATTTCAATTCTTTCTTGAACAGTAGCCATTTTCTACCTCCTACCAGATTCATCTACAGATATTATTGACGTTCTGAAATTTCTAATAAAATACCACCAGTTGATTTTGGATGTACGAAAGCAATTTTCGCTCCGCCGGCACCGTAACGTGGTTTTTCATCAATCATACGAACGCCTTTTGCCATTAAATCAGCAATAGCTGCTTCAATGTTATCCACTCTTAATGCAATGTGTTGAATTCCTTCGCCTTTTTTCTCGATGTGTTTAGCAATTGGACCATCTGGAGAAGTTGACTCCAATAATTCAATTTCACTATCGCCACAAGGTATGAAACAAACTTTTACTTTTTGTTCTTCAACAACTTCTTCACCTAAAGCTTTCATCCCTAAAAACTCAGTATAAAACTTTTTAGCTTGTTCTATATCTTTTACCGCAATACCGATATGATCAACTCTACCTACATTAAACATATCTATACCCCCTTAAAATTTTTAAATTTTGTAGAGAAGTTCTCTACATTTCATTTTAACATACTTTGTAATGTTTTTTCTACTATTGTATAAGGATCGTTACGACGAGCTTGTATATCAGCTACAAATTTGTCTAACTCACCATTTTCGTCAATTTTACGCAAAACATAATTTCCAAGTTCAGTTTTTAATATCGATAATAACTCATTTCTCGTTCTTTCATTACGACGAGTAACAAGTTTCCCAGATTCTTTTAAATAATTAAAATGTTCTTCTAAAGCCTCAAAAAGTTCTTTTACCCCTTTATCTTGGCTAGCAATTGTTTGTTTTATTGTTGGTCGCCAATCCATCTTTTCAGTATTGAGATCCAACATCATATTCAATTCAATATTGAGTTTATCTGCGCCATCGCGATCAGCTTTATTAATGGCAAAAACATCACCGATTTCTAAAATACCGGCTTTGATAGCTTGAATATCATCACCCAAGCCCGGAACCAATACTACCAAAGTAGTATCCGCCGCACTAACAATATCAACCTCTGATTGGCCTACGCCAACTGTTTCAACTAAGATAACATCTTTTCCTGAGGCGTCCATTATCTTAACTGCTTCTGCAGTTTTTCTTGATAATCCACCTAAGCGACCTCTAGTACCCATACTACGAATAAACACGCCTTCATCTAAGGTTAACTCATTCATTCTAATACGGTCACCTAAAATTGCCCCACCAGAAAAAGGACTAGTTGGATCTACAGCAATAATTCCAACAGTTTTACCTTGACGGCGACATTCTTTGGCAAGTTTATCAGTCAAAGTACTTTTACCTGCTCCAGGAGGACCAGTTATGCCAATTACAAGAGCTCTACCGGTATGCGGATACAAATCACGCATAATGCTAATAGCTTCATCATATTCGTTTTCAACAGCTGTAATAGCTCTTGAAAGTGCCAGCCTATTTCCTTCTAATACTTTTTTTGCTATATCCATCTAGTCACACCACCTTATTAAACGTGTTGCTCTCTGCTATAAGTTAGAGAGCAACACGCAAATCAATCAATTATTTTACGTTAGTATTTATAAAATCAACGATTGCACTTGTAGGTGTACCTGGTGTAAATACTTCTGCTACACCAGCTTCTTTTAATGCAGGAATGTCAGCATCAGGAATAACTCCACCACCAACAACTAATACATCTTCCATGCCTTTTTCTTTAAGTAACCCTACAACTTTAGGGAATAAATGGCCATGAGCACCAGATAAAATACTCATTGCAACTACATTAACGTCTTCTTGAAGTGCAGCCTCAGCAATTTGCTCAGGTGTTTGACGAAGACCTGTATATACTACTTCAAAACCAGCATCACGAAGAGCACGTGCTACAACTTTAGCACCACGGTCATGACCATCAAGACCTGGTTTTGCTACTAATACTCTAATACGTTTTTCCATATGTCGTCCCTCCAACTCTTGCTATTATAGATTTACATGCGATTCGTATTCACCGAATACTTTACGCATAACTCCACAAATTTCACCTAATGTAGCATATGTTTTTACTGCATTTAAAATTAGTGGCATTAAGTTTACAGACTCATCGTTACAGCCTGCTTCAAGTGCTGTAAGACTAGCAGTAACTGCTGCATTGTCACGTTCAGCTCTTAATTTAGCAAGTTTTTGTTTTTGAAGTTCGCCAACGGAAGCATCTACACGTAATAAACCTTCAACCGGTTTTTCTTCAACTTGGAATTTATTAACCCCAACAATAACTTTATTGCCTTTTTCAACATCCATTTGCCATTTATAAGCACTGTCTTGAATTTCTTTTTGGATGTAACCTTTTTCAATTGCAGTAACAGCGCCACCAATTTCATCAATTTTCTTGATGTATTCCCAAGCTTCTGCTTCGATTTGATTAGTAAGTGCTTCTACATAGTAAGAACCTGCTAATGGATCGATTACATCAGCTAAACCACTTTCATACGCAACGATTTGTTGTGTACGAAGTGCAATCATTACTGACTCTTCAGTTGGTAATGCTAATGCTTCATCTTTGGAATTAGTGTGAAGTGATTGTGTACCACCCATAACAGCAGCTGCAGTTTGAAGCGCAACACGGATGATATTGTTGTTAGGTTGTTGAGCTGTAAGCATTGAACCAGCAGTTTGAGTATGAACACGAAGCATCCATGATTTAGGATTTTTCGCACCAAAACGCTCTTTCATTACTTTTGCCCATACACGACGTGATGCACGGAATTTAGCAACCTCTTCTAATACATTGTTATGTGCATTCCAGAAGAATGATAAACGACCTGCAAACGCGTCAACGTCTAAACCAGCTTTAATCGCTGCTTCTGCATAAGCAATACCATCAGCAATTGTAAATGCGATTTCTTGTGATGCAGTTGAACCAGCTTCACGAATATGGTAACCGGAAATAGAAATTGTATTCCAGTTAGGCACATTTTTTGAGCAATATTCAAAGATATTAGTAATTAAACGCATTGAAGGTTTTGGAGGGAAAATATAAGTTCCACGAGCCGCATATTCCTTCAAAATATCATTTTGAATAGTTCCTTTTAATAAATCAGCTGAAACACCTTGTTTTTCAGCAACTGCAATATACATTGCAAGTAATACTGATGCCGGTGCATTAATTGTCATGGAAGTTGAAACTTTTCCTAAATCGATTTGATCGAAAAGAATTTCCATATCAGATAAAGAGTCAATCGCAACCCCTACTTTACCAACCTCACCAGTTGAGATTTCATCATCTGAATCATAACCAATTTGTGTTGGTAAGTCGAATGCACAAGATAATCCTGTAGCACCGGACTCAATTAAGTAACGATAACGTTTATTGGACTCCTCCGCAGTTGAGAACCCTGCATACATACGCATAGTCCAGAAACGACCACGGTACATTGTTGGTTGAACACCACGGGTGAATGGAAACTCACCTGGGAAACCAATTTCACTCAAGTAGTCAGTACCCTCAACATCAAGTGGAGTATAAATACGTTTTTCGGAAAGATTATTACGTTCTGGGAATTTCGCTATAGCTTTTTGAACTTTGGCATCATATTCCGCCAATTTAGCTTTTAAATTTTCATTGCTCATTAAATATGCCTCCTTACTTTTGTTTTTTCATTGTGCCTGTTTCCATAAATCTATTATGCCATGACAAAGCTTCACTCATTAAATGTGGAGTGTGTGCTTTTTTTGTAGCTTTTTCAGCTCTCTCTAAATAATCAAGCAACATAGGTCTATAGTCAGGATGAGCACAATTATTAATAATAACACGAGCACGCTCTTTTGGACTTAAGCCACGAACGTCTGCTAGCCCAATTTCTGTTACAAAAACGTCAGTGTCATGCTCAGTGTGATCAACGTGTGATACCATTGGAACGATTGACGAAATACTGCCGTTTTTCGCAGTGGATGGTGTGAAGAAACATGTTAAAGATGCATTACGTGCAAAATCACCTGCACCACCAATACCATTCATCATTTTCGAACCCATAATATGAGTTGAATTAACATTGCCATATATATCAAATTCAATCGCTGTATTCATCGCAATAACACCAAGGCGACGAACAACTTCAGGATTGTTGGAAATTTCTTGAGGACGAAGGAACATTTTAGTGCGATAGTCACTTATATTTTGATAAAAACGCACTAATCCATCCGGTGATGGTGAGAAGGACGCTCCTGATGCGCATTTAAGTTTGCCGGCATCAGCAAGGTCAAACATCCCGTCTTGGATTACTTCCGTATAAACTTCTAGACCAGTAAAGTCTGAATTTACAAAGCCACTAATTA
This sequence comes from Negativicutes bacterium, assembly GCA_018052945.1. Lineage (NCBI taxonomy): Bacteria > Bacillati > Bacillota > Negativicutes > Negativicutes bacterium. The sequence continues at coordinate 26,691 of JAGPMH010000003.1, forward strand.
CAGCATTAGCAACCGAACCAACGCCGGATTGTAATGGTAATAAATTTTTAGGCATACGGCCAGCTTTAATTTCGTTTTTAAAGAATTCAATTGTCAATTCTGACATTCGTCTTGAATCATCATCAATATCGCCAAATGGACGAACATCATCTTTAATATCGCAAGGAACGATATATTTGATTTTGTCCATACCACAAGGAATATAAGTTGTACCAATTCTATCCCCTACACTTACAATTGGAATTGGCAAACGATGTGGTGGATCCATTGGAATATATACATCATGCATACCTTCTAATTCTAGTGGTTGCGATGTATTAACTTCAACAATAACAACATCTGCGCTTTGTACATATGAAGCAGTGTTACCCATCGAAGTTGTTGGGATAATGTGTCCCTCTTCAGTAATTGCACATGCTTCAACAATAGCGATGTCGATATTGCCGCCCATGTAACCATAACGTGCAAATTGTGCTGATTCGCTTAAATGAAGATCACAATAATCAACTGTTCCATCATTTACTTGTTTGCGTAAAGCACCATTAGTTTGGTATGGCATACGTTTTTTGATACCATTTACTCTCGCTAGTGAACCATCTAGTTCATCACCAACAGATGCTCCACTCCAAATATTAACTTGGAAAGGTGTTTGTTCCATTCTCTTTGCTAAAGCCATTGGCACAGCTTTTGGATAGCCCGCAGGGGTAAATCCGCTTACGCCAATATTCATGCCAGGTTTTATGAACGCAGCTGCTTCTTCTGCTGAAACAATTTTCGCATGAAGCTCGGTATTACGCACGCGATCACGAATGTCAATCATTTAAAACTTCCTCCTTGGTAGGTCAACGAAAAAAATTGGCCATTTCTTACTTAATTTTATAGTTAATTAAAAACACACTTGATAACTTTATACTATCTTAGCATATATTTTAATTATCCCACTGATTAGCATACCACTACACAGCAATACCGTCAAGTAGACATTACTGACCATTGACGGTATTTTTACTCATATTTTTTCTATAAGTAATAGCATTTTGTGAAATTTTGTTCAAACTTATTATAATTAAATATATTTCGCTCTTTTGTCAAAAAATCCTGCCATTTAACAATTATTTTTTCCTCGATAAATGAAATGATAAACTACTAAGGCCCACTGACAAATCTTCATTAACAATACAGATATGTTCTGGAACTCTAATTTTAATTGGGGCAAAATTCCAAATTCCAATTACGCCCGCTTTTACAAGCCTATCAGCTACCTCTTGGGCAAATTGTGACGGCACTGAAATCACACCAATATGAACTTCTCGTTCTTTTATTACCTTTTCCAAGTTATCAAACGAAGAAATTTCAATTCCATTTATATTATGACCGATAACCAATTCGTCTTTATCTAGTAACGCTACCAAGTTAAAACCTAGCGAAAAGAAGTTTTGATAATTGGCTAACGCTGTCCCTAAATGACCAATCCCTACCACCGCTATATTCCAATTGTTATTTAAGCCTAAGATTTCACCAATATTACGCATTAACTCTTGCACGTAATAACCGACACCTTTTTTACCAAACTGCCCAAAAGAAGTTAAGTCTTTTCTAATCTGTTCAGGCGTTATCCCCAATCTAAACCCCAGCTCTTCTGAAGATATAATTTCAATGCCTTCTTCTTTTGCTAATCTTAGCGTTCTAAAATATAACGGCAACCGATCAATCGTTGCCTTTGAAATAACAACTTGTTCTTTCAATTGCCACACTCCTTATCTCATTTTCTGTAATATCATCGTCAATGCACTAAATAACCAAAAAAACATGCTTAGTTCTATATTAAATAAGACATAATCGGTAAAGCCATTTAATAAGGTAATTACCAAAATAAAAACTAGTCCTAAATTTAATCCTTGCAAAAAATCATCGCTATGCTTATTATTGGTAATTCCTATTTTTAAGTGACTAAAGCTAAAGCCTAAAAAACTTAACAAACCAAAAATCCCAATTTCCGCGGCAAAATTCAAATACATATTGTGGGCATGAACTACTTTTACACTACTATCTTGAATAAAGTAATCATATTGTGGATAAACCAGCCAATATGTCCCCCAACCAATTCCGGTAAAGATATTATCTCTAATCATATATAACGTACTTTCCCACAACGCTAACCGCATCATCGAAGAAGTATCGTTAGCATTAAAAACCGACAATAATCTAGCTGTAAAATCTACATTAAAAAATAAAAATAAAGCAATAACAGTTATTCCCGCAACTAAAATTTTCTTATTTTGCTTACCACAATAAAGTAGCAATACTATTCCCAAGCTCAACCATGCTCCTCGGCAGTATGTAAATAATAAGCAAATAGTTGAGAATAAAAAGATAAAACCAAACAACCCTTTCCAAAAAAGTTCTTTAATTTTCCACAACAGCCCAAAACATAGTGCAGAAACCATTAATAAATAGCCCGCCAGAATGTTCGGATTTTGTAATGTTGAAAAAACCCTTGTTTTAAGTTCCGGAAATTGTTGATCATCAACCCAACGAAATTGCGTAACATCAATCCCATGAAAATATTGATAAAAGCCATAAGAAATAACACCTACTGCCGATAATAAAATTGCTGCAATGACTTTTTTTACTTGATGAATATTTTCAATATTTTGAACTAATAAATAATACGTAAGAACATACCGTCCCAATAAATTATAACAATTGTAAAAACTAAAAAATTTATCAACCGATACTAGAATTGATATTGCTGAAAAAACAACTAATAATGCTATCGGAAGATCAACAATACTATATTTAAACTTCACATCTTTAAAGCAACTTAACTTTATAAGATAAGCTAATGTTCCTGTTAATAAAAAACCACTAGCAATATCTTGATTTAATGCTAAGAAAAAAGCTAACCCCAAAATGCTATATTCAATAATATAGTTTAATAATGAAAAGTATTTATTATTTTTAAAATATTTATTCACAAATTCACCTTATATTTTCTTAATAAATTTATTAATTCATGAATTAGCTTTCAACAGACTTCTGATTTTTCCAATTAAATATAATGAACCGGCCACACATAGAATACTGTTTTCTTGCTTTAAGGCTAAGGCTGTTTTTAAAGCCAATTCACTATCGCTAATCGCCGTAACAAATTTTGCCGATACTTTTTCCGCTACAATCTCAGCACTCGCAGCACGCTCTGAATCAGGCTCTGTTACCACAACCAGATCATCCGGCAAAACCAAGGTTTGGATAATCCCCTCAACATCTTTATCTTTTAATATCCCCAACAACAATACTCTTTGTTTGTTCGGGAAATATCGCTTAAGATTTTCCGCCAAAGCTTTCGCACCAGCTAAATTATGTGCTCCATCAATAACAACCAGCGGATTATTACTGATAATCTCAAATCGTCCCGGCCACACTGCCTTTGATAAACCACTACTGATCTTATCAATATTAATTGCCGGATTTGTTTCACTCAACAATAATGCCACTTGACAAGCTAGCGCACTGTTTTTAATCTGATGTTCACCCAATAAGTTTATATTATAATAAAACTCTTTGGCTCCATTACTGAATCTTAAAACTTGTTGCTCTGCCACTATTTTTTCGAAAGAGCTGTTAAAATCCTTTTGCAATCTATAAACCGGTGCTTTTTTTCTTGAAGCAATTTTTTCAACAATCTCAATAGTATCATTTTCTATCCCTACTACCAACGGTATGTTGTCTTTGATAATACCAGCCTTATTCTCTGCAATTGATTCAATGCTACCACCACAACGATCAGCATGATCCATTTCTATATTAGTGATTACTGAAACTTCCGGCATAATAATATTAGTTGAATCTAATAATCCACCCAGCCCAACCTCAATCACCGCATATTCTACTTTTTGCTGTGCAAAATAATAAAAAGCTGCTGCCGTCAAAACTTCAAATTGCGTCGGGCTTTCATCTCCACCTTCAAGCATCTTTGTTACAGCTTTTGAAACCACAGTGATAGTTTCAGCAAAATCAGTAGTACTAATTTCGGTATCACCGATTTTCATTCGTTCAGTATATGATATCAAATGCGGAGAGCTATACATCCCCGCTTTAATACCGCTTTCCATCAAAATTTTAGCAAGCATCGCTGTCGTTGAACCTTTACCATTAGTACCGGTAATATGAATAGTTTTATATTGGTCTTGTGGATTACCTAATAATTGCACTAAATTTTTTATTCGTTCTAACCCCAATTTAATGCCGAAAGAATTTAAGTTTTCTAAATATAACAAAGCTTCTTCGTAATTCATCTTGGTCAGTCCTTTAAACTAGCTAAGTAACTTAATCTTTCATTAATAGCTTTTACTTTTTCCTCAAACTCTTGTTGCTTTGCTTTTTCTTTTTCAATAACATCAGGCGGTGCTTTTGCCACAAAGCCCTCATTCGATAACTTTCCGCTAACTCGTGCTAACTCTTTATCTAAAGTTAGCAACTCTTTATTTAAACGTGCTGTTTCTTTGTCTACATCAATTAACCCCTTTAACGGCATATATATTTCCACACCGCTAACCACTGCTGCCATAGCATTTTCTGGTTTTTCCGGTGTTGTTAATGAAACATTTAATGGTTCTACCGCCGCTAAAGTTTTAACATAACTTGCATTAAGCTCAAAGAGCTCTACTAATTCGGCACTGGCTAATTGTAAGATTGCTTCACTTTTACGACCGGGTGCTACATTAACTTCCGCTCTCATATTACGAATTGCCTTAATTGTTTCCATAACTATTTCCATGTTTAGTTCAGCTTTTTTATCAGTTAATGTAGTTTGTTCTACCGGCCAACTTGCCACAATAATACTATCGCCCTCATGCGGAATATGTTGCCATATTTCTTCAGTAATAAATGGCATGAACGGGTGCAATAATTTTAAAGTATTTTCTAAAACATAGCACAACACGGATTGTGCAGTTTGACGAGCTCTACTATCTTCTTTGTTATATAAACGGGCTTTGCTAAGCTCAATATACCAATCACAAAATTCATTCCAAATAAATTCATAAATCGCTCTACCAGCTTCCCCTAACTCAAATCGCTCTAAGTTGCGCGTTACATCGCTCACTGTTTGATTATAACGGCTCAAAATCCACTTATCAGCTAAAGTATAGTCGCTTGCTTGTGGATCAAAGTTTTCATCATAGTCAGTTAAATTCATCAACACAAATCGTGAAGCATTCCATAACTTATTAGCAAAATTACGCGTCGACTCTACTCTTTCCCAATAAAATCTCATATCATTTCCCGGCGTATTACCAGTAATCAGCATAAAGCGCAAGGTATCGGCACCGTATTTCTCAACAACTTCCAACGGATCAATACCATTGCCTAAAGATTTACTCATCTTGCGTCCTTGAGAGTCACGAACTAAACCATGAATAAAGACATGCTTAAATGGTATTTCTTGCTGAAACTCTAAGCCCATCATAATCATTCTAGCAACCCAAAAGAAAATAATATCATAACCGGTAACCAACACACTAGTAGGGTAAAACTGCTTTAACTCTGGTGTTTGTTCCGGCCAACCCATTGTCGAAAACGGCCATAACGCCGAACTAAACCAAGTGTCAAGAACATCTTCATCCTGCTTTACATTAGCACTACCACATTTTGGACAACTATTCACACTATCTCTAGCAACAATAGTTTCACCACATTCACAATACCACGCTGGAATACGATGTCCCCACCAAATTTGTCGTGAAATACACCAATCCCTAATACCATCCAACCAATTTAAATAAATTTTAGTAAAGCGTTCTGGAACAAATTTAATTTTTTCTGTTTCAACCGCCGCGATAGCAGGTTGTGCTAACGACTCCATTTTAACAAACCATTGTTTTGACACCATTGGCTCAACAATAGTGCTACAACGTTGGCATTGTCCCACCGCATGATTATGTTCTTCTATTTTTACTAAAGCGCCAATTGCTTCTAAATCCTGCAATAAAGCTTTGCGACAAGCATAACGATCCAAACCTTGATATTTACCGGTATTTTCCGCCATCGTTGCATTGGAATTTAAAATAACAATTTGCTCTAAATTATGACGCTGTCCCATTTCAAAATCATTAGGGTCATGAGCCGGAGTAACTTTTACCGCTCCAGTTCCAAACGAAGGATCAACATAATCATCGGCAAATATTGGAATTTTCCGTTCCACTATCGGCAAAATTAAATTTTTACCAATTAAATGACAATAGCGTTCATCTTCCGGATGCACTGCCACACCACTATCACCCAACATTGTTTCCGGTCTGGTGGTCGCTACAATTATATATTCATCGCTATTTTCCACTTGGTAACGTAAGTGATATAAATTCCCCGGTTTATCTTCATGTTCTACCTCAATATCACTCAGCGCCGTATTACAACGCGGACACCAATTAGTAATGCGATACCCTTGATAAATAAGACCCTTTTCATATAAACTAACAAAAACTTCTCGCACGGCTTTAGAGCAACCCTCATCCATCGTAAAGCGCTCTCGCTCCCAATCACACGAAGCCCCTAAACTTTTTAATTGGGTTATAATTCTATCACCATATTGTTCTTTCCATTCCCATACTTTTTCAATGAATTTATCACGGCCTAAATCATAGCGTGAAATATTATCTTGTGCCAACATTTCTTCAACTTTTATTTGGGTTGCAATCCCCGCATGATCTGCTCCCGGCATCCATAAAGTATTATACCCTTGCATTCTGCGCCATCTAATTTGAATATCTTGTAGTGTATTATCAAGAGCATGTCCCATATGCAATTGACCCGTAACATTTGGTGGCGGAATAACAATGCTAAAAGGCTGTTTATCCATCTTTACTTCAGCATGAAATAACTTATTATCTTCCCAATACTTATACCATTTTTTCTCAAAACTTTGCGGATCATAAACCGTCGGAATATTTTTTTCTTCCATGTTAAACCTCCTGATTTCTACTCAAAAAAATATAAAAGCCCTTCATCCCAAAGGACGAAAGGGCTTACTTTCGTGGTACCACCTTAATTTTCCATAGCACTTTTACTATGAACTCAACGCCAATAACGAGGCGAACCGATTACACCTACTATAAATTTCAGCATAACAGCTCCAAAGCTACCTTCCATTATGTTTTATGAAAGACCTCTCAGCCTAGGGTCTTCTCTCTTGCCATAAAATTATAATGTACTCTCTTCTTCATTGCCTTTTTTATATAATATCAATAATAACTTTTTCGTTTTTTATTGTCAAGTTAGTCTTCTTGTATTAATCTAACCAGCAACTCTTCGGTCAATTCTTCTTCCGAATATACAGCAACCCCTGCTAAAGTTAACATCTGCGCCGTCAATCCTTGCCCCTTAACCTTTTTGTTTTGAAAAGTACCATCATAAACTAGCTTATTTCCGCACGAAGGACTATTAGCTTTTAAAATTGCAGTCTTTATGCCCTGTTTTTTAGCTAATTTCATGGTTAGATAAGCACCATTGATAAAGTAATTTGTAACATCTTCACCCTTATTAGTCAAAACTTTATTAGCGGTAATCTCCGCTGGATTTCTTGGAATGCTTAGTCCTGCTAAAACCTCTGGGCAGACCACCTGAAATTTAGCTAAATGTTTATATTTATTTAATATTTCATTATTATAACCACTGCCATCATATCTAACCTTCTCGCCTAATAAACACGCACTTACTAATATCATCATCTGCTCCTTAAAATTTATTATCTTTTAAATTTAACTTCGTTATTAATTGAGCAAAATTCTTACTGTTTAATTTTCTGGTTGCTAAAACAGCCACCATTGCACAAACTTTAGAATCATGCAATGCATTATGGTGTTTAAAGTTAATATTAAAATAACTCGCCAAAGTATTTAATTTATGATTTTCTAGCTCCGGCCATACTTTTTTCGCTAAGCTTACTGTACAGTAGTATTTAAAATTAGGCTTTTCTAAATTATAAGTATTAAGTATACTTTTTAATACGCTCATATCAAAACTGGCATTATGCGCTAACACAATGTTGTTATTTAAGTAGCCTTTTAGTTCAGCCCAAATGCTAGGAAAGGTCGGCATATTTTTTACGTCAGTTGCTGTAATGCCATGAATTTGTGTATTATAATAACTAAAATCCATCACTGGCGGTTGCACTAAAGAATAAAACATTTCATACATCTTATTATCCTTAACGCCAACTACCGCCACACTGCAAACACTGTCTCTACTACTATTAGCTGTTTCAAAATCAATTGCCACAAATTCCATTTTACTACCTCTCTAACTTTAAAACTGCTTTCATTATACTGTAAATAATCTTAAATAAAAAGCAGCCCTAAGCAAAGCAATTATAAAATCGGTAGCTAATTTCACTCTATATTTTTCAGCCATAAATTCTGAAACAACTCAGCTTGTGCTGTAATCGCTTTAATAACATCTTTTAAAAAGTCGAAATTACTGGCCAAAACAGCATTAATATACTCATTTTTAATGATAATAATATTGGCCTTTTTGGAAATAACCTTGGCACTAATAGAACTTTCTTTAGCTTCAAATAAATTATTATATGAAATAATATTACCGAAACTCAAATCTCCAAGCTTACGATTCCACCCATCATTACTACTTCTAATAACCTCTACTAAGCCCTCGTAAATAAGATAGATATTATCTTGCAATTCACCTTCCGCTAAAATAATATCACCTTTAATATATTTTTTTACCATGATATTTTTTGTTAATGTTTGCCATTCCTTATCAGTTAAATTACCAAACAATTCTTTTTTTCTAAGCTCTGCTAAGCCCAACTTGAAAATACGCTCTTCCTCAGCGGTATCAACAATATCTTCAGGTTCTTCGATTAGCTTTAGCTCTGAAATTTTAGCATTAGGTTTTGTTACCATCTGCGTTAACACGCCAAGAAAATTAATTAATAAGTTTTCAATATTGTTTTTGCTAAATACTATTTTATTGTAAACAAATTCAATCTGAATTATTTCGTCAATTTTTCGAAAATAAATTATGAGGTCATTTTCATTATCATCATAAGAATTAATCGCTACAATTTTTACCCCCAACGAAAAATCAACTTCAGTAAATCTTTTGCTATTATAAAAATCATAAAAGTTTAAAACATGATTAAAGAGATTCTTGCAGTTCGGCCAAAGGAGTTCTAATTCTTTTTGACTACAACCACTATAGCTTTTTGCAATAAATAAATGAACTTGTTGGCGTTTAAACGCATAGCCAATTCTATCTTCCTGATTTTCTCTTAATCGCACCGGTAAAATATTAATCACATTTGAAAAATCGGCATTATCAATATCATCATTGTGGTTAGATAAGACTATCCCAAAAGTAGCATCATTTTCTTTACTATATTTTTGTAACATCAATCCCCAAGCTGTTTCAAATAAAGCTATTAATCGACCATTAGTATTAGCAAATTCAGTAGTAAGATTTGTCAAATTTTCATCTAGTTCTGTCACAAACGAATCTCGTTCATATAACCCTAAATCATTTTGACTCATCGGTAATTCCGGAGCCTTTGCATCAAATAGTATTTTCTTCCAATATGCAAAGGTTTTAATAATATCTTCCTTACTGCGATTTTCTAAATACTGCGTAAAAGAATATTGCCGCGAACTCGGCATTTGCGCAATTAAGTCTAATCCTTCTTGATCCTGAAAAATACCATTGAAAATATTTTTCATATCCCAATTATCTTCAATTAATTGTGGGAAAACAATCAACATCGCATAGGTATCGGCTGCAAATCTTATCACTCTAACCCGCAGTAGCCGATCTTTTTTTAAATCAAACCCTCGCCGTTGTCCCACCAACAATAATTCATCCAAAAAATAATCAATATTGTCTACTTTCATTTTTATATAATCTAAAAAAATTATTTCCGGTGCTCGCTCCGGTAAAATTACTTGTAAGCTTCTCTCATTATTAATAAAAAAAGCTGTCCGCAAAATTGGATTATTCTTTGCCATTTTTACCAAATTATCTTTTATTATTTTTATATCAATAATGCCTTTTAATTTAAACAATACTTGATTGCAACAATTAGGTGAAAGAAACGACTTATTATCTAGCACCCACTGTTGACTTTTGTTGAGCGGCTTAACATCTTCAATACTGTAAAAATAATAACTTCTGATTTCTTTTAACTCTTCTTCTGTTAATTGAGCAATAGAAAAATCAGTTTCAACATACTTTTGGTTTTTTTCTGTTACTATTGGCATAAAATTCACGCCCTCTTTAAGTATTTACAATATCTCAGTTTTTATTATCAACCCATAATTGTTGAAATTTATCAACTTGTGCTGTAATAGATTGAATTACTGCCTTAGCAAAGTCATAATTATTTTTTATAATTTCAGTAGCAGTTTCGTTACGCACTGCAATAATAGTAGCTTCTTGCGATACAACTCGTGCCCTTAAGCTACTTTCTTTATTGTCAAAAATACCGTCATAAGAAATAAATTCACCTTTTTCGATTGTTGCAATTTTCATCGTCCAACCACTTTCTATCGTTCTGCGCAATTCCACCGCACCATCGTAAATAAGATATAGATATTCTTGTTTTTCACCTTCCGCTAAAATAATATCACCATAAATATAGTTCTTGACCACAATTCCTCTTATTAGCAAGCCTAATTCAACATCAGATAATGCCCTAAATATTTCTTTACTACGTAATAATTGAGTAATATTTAACTTTAAGTTTTCTTCATGCTTCACCGGATTTAAAACATCTTGTGGCAAATTAATTTCACCAAGGGGCAGCCCTTGATCTTTTAAGATTTGATTAATAATATAAAAATAATCTTCCTTGATTTTTTTTATATGAACTTCACTAAAAGCTTCGCGATTATAAATAAACTCAATTTGAATCTTCTTAGTTAACCGAAAAACAACTACTAAATCTAAATTATAACAATCATAAGATGATAATTTAACTACATTAACACCTAACGCCACCTCTGCTTGGGTGTATTTTTCTTGCTTATAAAAACTATGAAAATTAAGCATGTGATTAAAGAGAGTTTTCCCACTGAATAAATTCTCCAGTTCTCTTATATTACAGCCACTATAAGCCCGTGCTAAAATTAAGTTTGCTTGCTGCCGTTTAACCACATCACTAACCTTTGCAGTTTCACTTTCATTTATACGTACCGGCACCAAATTTATAATATTAACAAAATCAAGATTATCTTCTTTTCCATCGCGATAATTCGATAACAATAGCGGAAAGACCGCATCATTTACTTTGTTATATTTTTGGAGCATTATCCCCCATGCAGTTTGTAATAAAACAATCGCATTGGTATTATTTTCTAAATGCTTTTTTATATAAGAAAACATTTTATCATCAATTTCAAATAATAATGAATTCATAACATAAGTGTTGCAAGCTTTATGCCCCGGCAACTTTGTTTCAGTAAAGTTATATAGTTTCTTTTGCCAATATTCTAAAGTTTTACTAATATCAATGTCCTTGCGTCGCTCTAAATGCTGCGCAAAAGAATATCGTTTAGGAGCAATCATTTTTGCCAAAACATCATCGGTTTCTTGTTCACTAAAAATTCCATCAAATAAATGTCTAACATCCCAGCCATCAGCTATTATTTGCGGTTGTTGGATGGTAATAGCATAATCCGCATACCCAAAACGCAGTACTCTTATTCTAAGCAATCTGTCTTTTTTTAAATCAAAAAAGCGTCGCCGATCTGCAGCCAAAATATTTTCAACAATTTCATCAATTTCAAATTCCGTCAGTTTATCTTTCGTAAAATCTATAAAGGTCATTTCCGGACTTCGATCTTGAAGGATGATTTGTAAGGCACGCTCTTGTTGCTTTAAGATGAACGCACTGCGTAATAATTCATTGTTTTTTACTAATCCATTAATATTATTTTTGATTTTATTAATGTCAATTAAACCCCTAATTTTAAATAGAATTTGAATACAAAAATTAGGTGAAATAATCCCTTGATTATCTAGCACCCACGCCTGACTTTTTGATATCAATTTAACATCTTCGACACTAGCAGAATATTCTTTATTGATAAATTCTTCTTCAGTACTTGTTAATAGTCCTACACTATATTCTTTCGGCGGATAATATTGTTTTATTTTTTCTTCAAAAGTCATTGTATCCACACTCCATTTAAGATAACTTAGTTAAATTATACCATTATGATTTTTTACAAACAATAAATTCCATTCTTACAATCTTGTTTTTTCTTCGCCTTTTTATAACAAAAAGCAACAAAATAGCTCTTATGTAAGAGGCTATCTTGTTGCTTTTTGCTTCTTTTTATTTATTTTGTGGTTTCGCCTTACGACGGCTACGATTATTAGTACCACTATGTTTTTTCTTTTTATTGTCAGCCAAACTATTTTTTTTAATAAATGGTTTAGGTTTAGCAGTATTTTTTTTGCTTTCTTCAATAATTTTTGCTTCTTTAACTTTATGTTGCTCAATTATTGCTTTTTTTTGCGAAGCTTTTTCGCGAGCAATTTTAGCTTTAATACCTCTTTCAATTAATGCTAAATAGTCGTGCTGCCGTGGATTTACAAAAGTAACCGCAACACCGGTTTGACCAGCTCGCCCCGTTCTACCAATTCGGTGAATATAGCTTTCTACATCATGTGGAATATCATAATTAAAAACATGGGTTACCCCTTCAACATCAAGCCCTCTGGCTGCAATATCAGTTGCTACTAAAATTTGCAATTTAGCGGTGCTAAACTTTCTCATAACTTGATTGCGTTTTGCTTGTGATAAATCTCCATGTAATTCATCAACCAAATACCCGCGTTGTGCCAATTCTGCCACTAAATTACTGACCCGTTGTTTTGTATGACAAAAAATCATCGCCAAATAGGGCTGATATTGGTTAATCAGACCACAAAGCTTATCAAGTTTGAATTCTTCTTTAGTTTCAACAATAATTTGATTAATTTCATCTAATGTTACACTATTACTCATAACCTTTAAATCTTTTGGCTTTTTCATGTAATTAACCGATAACGCTTTTATTTTTGCCGGAATAGTCGCCGAAAAAAACATCGTTTGGCGCTCCGGAGCAGTATTAACGATTAATTCTTCAACTTCATCTAAAAATCCCATGTGTAAAAGTTGATCGGCTTCATCTAATACTAATTTATTAACATGATTTATTGTCAAAGTTTTGCGACGCAAATGATCTAAAATTCTTCCCGGTGTCCCAATAACAATGTGCGGAGCAGCATTTAATTTCTTAAGTTGACGATCAATATCTTGACCGCCATAAATCGTAAGAACTCTAACACCATTAACCTTTCCGATTTTTTCAGCAACCTTTGTTATTTGTAATGCTAATTCGCGCGTTGGCGTAATTATTAAACCTTGCACTGCCGGTGAGCTTATTTTAATATTTTGTAGCATCGGTAATAAAAATGCTAAAGTTTTTCCGGTACCGGTTTGTGCTTGCACTAATACATCACGACCAGTTAAAATAACCGGAATAGCCAGTTCTTGAACCGGTGTCGGCTCATTAATCCCATTTTGTTTCATTAAATTATCTATATCTTGTTTTATTCCTAACGATAAAAAACTCATCTTACACCTCTTTATACGATTTTATAACCTTACTAATATAGCATAGTACTTTCTGAAAAGCCAGTAAATATTATTAATTAAAACACCAAGTCTCTCTTAACGAAAAACTTGGTGTTTTAATTATTTTGACATTAATTTTGCTATTTTATTGGCAAATTCAATTGGATCCTCTGGCATAATACCTTCAATTAACAACGCTTGATCATATAACATATTACAATAATCTTTAAAATCAGATGATTTAAGATCTTGTTGATGTAAATTCTTTAATTTAGAAAATAATTCATGATGAGGATTTATTTCTAAAATCCTTTTCGCTTTAAACATCATATTATTAGCATCAGCTAACACTTGCTCCATCGCTAAGCTTATACCATTATTATCACTTACTAAACAAACAGCACTTGATTTTAAACGAGTACTAATTTTTACATCAGCAATTTTATCGCTTAATTTTTCTTTAATATCTTTAATTAAAGCTTCATTATCTTTAGTAATAGTCTCAGTTTCTTTTTTAACTTGCTCCGCTTCCACATCATCAAGTTCTAAATCACCACGACTAATTGATTGGAATTTTTTATCATTATATTCTCTTAACGCTTCAATAGCAAACTCATCGACATTATCAAATAAGCATAATACTTCTAGCCCTTTTTCTTTAATCGCTTCCATTTGCGGTAATTTTTCAATAGTTGCTAAATCCTTACCGGTTGCATAATAAATGACCTTCTGTTTTTCCGGCATTCTTTCAACATATTCTTTTAAACTCACTAAACCTTTTTCTGCTTTAGAAGAATTAAATAATAGTAAATCTTTTAATTTATCATGTGTCTGTGGATCAGTATAAATACCGATTTTTAATGCTCTACCAAATTCACTCCAGAAATTTTCATACTTTGTTCGATCTTTAGCCATAATTTTTTCTAGTGATTTTAAAACATTTTTTTCTAAGTTTTTACCAATTAATTTTAACTCCCGACTTTGTTGTAACAACTCACGGGAAATATTAAGCGAAAAATCAGGTGAATCAACTAAACCGCGGACAAATCTTAAATAGTCCGGCAATAAATCTGCACATTTATCCATGATAAAGACATTACGGCAATATAACTGGATACCGGCATTAAATTCGGGATGATATAAGTTGAATGGAGCTTTCTTCGGAATATACAATAATGTTGTATATTCCACTGTCCCTTCAGCTTTAGTGTGAATTATTTCTAGCGGATCTTCCCAATCATGGAATAATTCTTTATAAAAATCATTATACTCTTCCGCTGTTATCTCACTTTTATTTTTTGTCCATAATGGTTTCATGCTGTTTAATGTTCTAATTTCTTCTTTTTTAATCAGTTCAGCCTCTGGTATTTCTTTGCCTTCAGCATCAACCGGCTTTTCCTCTATTTCAAACTTCATTTTAATAGGGAAGCGAACATAATCCGAATATTTTTTTATTAAGCTTTCAATAACATAATTGCTGGTAAAATTTTCTTCCGGGTTTATTCCGCAGAATTCATCATTTAACTCTAAAATAATTGTAGTCCCACGTTTTTCTTTATCAACTTTTTCAATGCTATAAGTACCATCACCGGTTGACTCCCATTTCACTGCTTCAGTTGAGCCCGCCTTTCTGGTTATCAAAGTAACTTTTTTAGCAACCATAAACGCAGAATAAAAGCCTACACCAAATTGACCAATTAACTCTTTATCACCGCTTTGTTCTTTTTCTTTTAATTTTTCTAAAAAAGCTTTTGTTCCCGATTTCGCAATAGTACCAACATTCTCAATAACCTCATCAAAAGTCATCCCAATACCATTATCAGAAATCGTTAAGGTTTTTGTTGCTTCATCCGGAATTAAAAATATTTCATAATCGCTATCATTTTCTAATAGCGCCTTATCACTAATTGCTTCAAAACGAATTTTATCAATAGCATCAGAAGCATTTGAGACTAATTCACGCAAAAATATCTCACGATTAGTATAAATTGAATGAATCATTAAATCTAATAATTGTTTTGTTTCCGCCTGGAACTCTCTCATTTCTTTTGCCATATTTAAACCCCTTTTCCTTTTTTGTTAGCACTCTAATAAGTCGAGTGCTAAGTACATTAATTATAATAACGCTATTTTGTAATAAAATCAATATTTTATATAAATATTTCAGTAAAAAAAATACACATTGACTATGAAATAGTCAATGTGTATTTTTATAATTTTTAAGATTTTTTCTTAAACATATTATTAATTCTTGCGGTTATTTTTTCAATGATAATGAATAGTACCGGTATCAAAAATACTCCCATTACCGTTGCAACAAGCATTCCGCCAACTACCGCATTACCCATTGCCGTTCTAGCTCCAGCTCCAGCTCCGGAAGCAATTGCTAATGGTACACAACCAATAATAAAGGCTAATGAAGTCATAATAATCGGTCTAAGTCTAAGTTTAGAAGCCTCAATAGCTGCTTTCACCGGATCCATGCCATCATCAACCCTGACTTTAGCAAATTCCACAATTAAAATTGCATTTTTTGCCGCCAAGCCCACTAGCATGATTAAACCAATCTGCATATAAATACTATTTTGGAAATCTCTCAGATATTGCGCTAGTAATGCTCCAAATATCCCCGTCGGTACACATAACAAGACCGCATAAGGAATACTCCAGCTTTCATATAACGCTGCCAAGCACAAGAATACAAAGACTAAGGCCAAGGCAAAAACCACTAAGGTTCTATTGCCAGCTTTTTGCTCTTCACGACTTTGCCCCGACCATTCATATTTAAACCCAGTAGGCATCACTTCATTAGCAACCTCTTGCATTGCCGCCAACGCTTGCCCTGAACTATAACCAGGCGCAGGGGAACCATTAACTTGAATACTACGGGCAGCATTAAAGCGATTAATAATTGCCGGTGCAGTATTTTTCTTCGGTTTAATTAAAGTATCAAGTGGAACCATCGTACCAGTTTCACTTTTTACAAATAAAAATCTAGTTAAATCAGCTTCATTACGATAATGACTATCAGCTTGCATTACGACTTTATAAGTTCTACCAAAACGATTAAAATCATTTACTTGTAAGCCCCCAAAGTTTACTTGTAATGCATTAAACACGTCATTTAGATTAACCCCTAAGTTTTTAACTTTTTCTCTGTCAACTTCAAATTCATAACCAGGTGAGTTAATTTTAAAAGTTGAATACGCTCTTGATATTTCAGGTCGTTTATTAGCAGCTGCCACAATTTTCTTTGTAACTTCATCTAATTCTTGGTCAGTATGACCTGTCATATCTTGAACCATCATCGTAAAGCCACCAACCATCCCTAACCCCGGTAACGCCGGTAAGTTAAAGGCCATAACATTAGCTTCGGTAACTTTAGCAGAGTTCATCATTGTTTGCATTACTAAGGATTGAATTTGTGTTTCCTTAGTCTTTCTTGCACTCCATGGCTCAAGCCCAACGAAAATACTACCGGCACTTGATTTAGTGCTACCGGATAATATATCGTACCCGGAAATAGCAAGAGTTCTGGCCACTCCCGGTTGTTCGCCAATTTGTGCTGCAATTTTATCCACTGTTTCTTCGGTTCTATTTAAACTAGTTCCTTCCGGTAAAGACACTGAAGTAACATAGTACCCTTGATCTTCTTCCGGGACAAAAGTTGTCGGAACCATTTTATATAGCGCCCCGGTTAAAATTATTAAAATTATTAAAAACAATACCCCAAGTTTAGCCTTGCCAATTAAATTAGCCACAGTTTCACCATAAGATTCTGTTTTCGCTTCAAACCAAGTATTGAATTTATCAAAAAATCTCCCAAGGAAACCTTGATGAGCATTAGGATCATGTGGTTTTAACATCATTGCACATAATGCTGGAGTCAAAGACAATGCCACAAAGGCCGATAAGCCCATTGATACAGCAATAGTTAATGCAAATTGTTTGTACAAAATCCCCATCATTCCGCCGAAAAAGGCTACTGGAATAAATACCGATGCCAAAACAAAGGCAATCGCCACAACCGGACCGGCAACTTCTTCCATTGCCTTCGCCGTAGCAGCTTTAGGGCTTAAACCATTGTAGCGCATATGATGTTCAACTGCTTCAATAACAACAATCGCATCATCAACAACCAAACCAATCGCTAATACCATGGCAAATAAAGTCAAAGTATTAATCGAAAAGCCCATTATAATAAATGCACCAAAGGTACCAATTAGTGATACCGGAATTGCTAACATTGGAATTAAAGTCGCTCGCCAACTTTGTAAGAATAAAAATACTACTAATAATACCAATAGCAATGCTTCAAATAAAGTCTTGATAACTTCGGCTACTGATTCTCTGATATATTCAGTGTTATCAACAATTTCTTTATATTCCATACCGCTTGGGAAACTTTTCGCTGCTTCTTCTACAACTTTTCGTGCTTCCGTTACAGTGTCAAGCGCATTAGCATCACTAGTTAATTGAATCCCAAAACCAATTGAAGGCTTACCATTCATTTTACTGATAAAATCAATTGATTTTGCACCGGTTTCAATTCTCGCTACATCTTTTAAGTAAACAAACGAACCATTCGGTTTGGCCTTTACAATAACATTTTCAAAGTCTTGCACTGTCGCCAATCGACCTTGAATTTTACCGGTATACTGAAATTCCTGCCCGGTTGGTGCCGGTAATTGCCCAATCGTGCCCGCCGGCGCTTGAACGTTTTGTTCTTTTAAAGCTTTAGAAACATCCGCAACCGTTAAGTTTAATTCTGCCAATTTATCAGGATTAAGCCAAACCCTCATTGAAAAATCAGCACCAAATACCATAATATCGCCAACGCCTTTAACTCGTTTTAACGAGTCAAACAAATATACATCGGCATAATTTTTTAAAAATACATCATCAAAGGTATTGTCCGGTGAATATAACGCTACCATATACGCCATATCTGCTGAAGCTTTTTTGGTTGTTATTCCAACTTGTTGAACTTCACTTGGTAAGCTGGCATTAGCTTGCGCCACTCTATTTTGTGTTTGCACCGAGGCAATATCACCATTAACCCCAGACTCAAACTGAATTGTCAAACTGTAGCGCCCACTATCAGCACTACTTGAACTCATATAGTTCATACCTTCAATGCCATTAATTTGTTGTTCAATAACTTGTGCTACTGTTTTGTTAACAACATCAGAGTTCGCACCAACATAAGTAGTTCCAACAGTTACTGTCGGTGGTTGTATTTGTGGATATTGTGCAATCGGTAAATTCAAACCGGCGATTGTTCCCGCTAGAACAATCATAATCGATAGAACTATTGCAAATATCGGCCTTTCAATAAAAAACTTAGCCACTAATAACGCCCCCTTAAATGTTGGTTGACAGTTGTAGTTGTTCTGCTGTCACCATTTCCACGGCCAAAGGAGCTCCATTTTGAACCTTATTTAAGCCTTCAACAACAATCACATCATTTGCTGTTATACCGGACTCCACAATAAAGAAGCTTCCAACTCTACTACCAATTTTAACTTCTTTCATTTCCGCTTTATTTTCCGCTCCTACAATTACGACAAAAGTTTTTTCTAAAACTTGTTGAACTGCGCGTTGCGGAATCAACAATGCCCCTTGTTTCATTTCACCGGTCATCTTAATTCTCGCAAACATCCCCGGAATTAAAATTTTATTAGGATTGCCAAACAACGCTTTTAATGTTAATGTACCTGAATTATTTGCTAGAGTACTGTCAACTTGTTCTACAGCCCCTTTTAACGGATATTCAGTACCATCACTTAGAGTAATAGTGACATTATTGCCCCATTTTTCGGTAAAACCATTTTGGTGGTTTTTCGCCAATGATAAATATTCATTTTCACTCATGCTAAATTGTATAAAAACAGGATCCGTAGAGGAAATTGTAGCTAAAGTAGTAGTGCCACTTTGCACGTAATTTCCAACGCTCAATTCATTAACATCCAGTCTTCCGTCAACTGGCGCTACTATTAGCGTATCATTTAAGTCATCTGTTGCTTTTTGCACATTTGCTCTATTATATTCCACAACTGCCGCATGTTGACTTTCCACCGACTGTTGCGTGTCAAGTTTTTGCTTATCAATAGCTTCTTGTGCTGCTAACGCAAGGTATCTTTGAGTATCTAACCTTGAATTGCTAAGATTAGCCTCCGCTTGTGCTAATTGAGCTTTAGCTGATAATACAACACTTTCATATTGACGCGAATCGATTCTAAATAAAGGTTGTCCTTTACGAACCATTTCACCACCGGAAACATATTTTTCTACAATATTTCCTGATACTCTAGCTTGTACCTTTACTTCATTCTTTGCTTTAACCTGACCAGCATATTCATATACCAGTGGAGTATCTTTTTGCATGACATTCATAGCCTTAACAGGAACTGCTTGTCCTGGTTTAGCACCTTGTTGGTTTCCGCAGCCAAAAAAAGCCGCTGTTGCTAACACTACTATCAATGCTAAACTAATCACTTTTACCTTCTTGTTTACAATCACTATTTACCCTCCTTGTGTCTAAATAAAAAAATTATTCGACTTCAAACTAATTCAATTTTACACCAATAATTTTATTTTGAATAGGTTTATTTTTGGTAGAAATACATATTTAGCATCTATTTACTGCAATTGGTTGCTACGTAACTGTCCGCAAGCAGCTTCAATATCACTACCATATTCCAAGCGAATACTAACATTAATACAGTTTTTCTTAAGCTCGTCATAAAATTTTAAAACCGTTTCTTTGAGGCTACGCTGATATTGTGAAAATTCATCAACTTCATTATATGGTATTAAATTTACACTGATCTTTTTGGTTCTAGAGCCAATTAGTTTTGCTAATTCTCGCGCACATTCTAAATTATCATTAATATTTTTAAATAAAATATATTCAAAGGTAATTCTTTTATTACTTCTTTCTAGATAATAATCTACAGCACCCATTAAATTTTTTATGTCATACACCTTATTTACTTTCATAATTTTGCTACGCATTTCATCATTGGGTGAATGTAGTGATATCGCTAAATTTATATTAATATTATCATTGGCAAAGTTTATTATTTGGGGGCTTAAGCCACTTGTCGATACTGTAATTTTGCGACTAGCAATAGCTAACCCGTTTTCTTCCTTTAAAATAGTTACCGCTTTTTTAAAATTTTCATAGTTATCAAACGGTTCACCAATCCCCATTATGACAACATTTGTAACAACTTTAGCACTAGCTATATTTTTTTTAATATATTGATTAGCCACCATAATTTGACTGATAAATTCACCGACCATTAAATCACGTTTTTTCCCTAGCAAACCACTAGCACAAAAACTACACCCCATATTACAACCAACCTGTGAAGTTATACAAAGTGACATTCCGTACTTGTTGTGCATTAGTACGCTTTCTATTAAATTACCATCTGACAATTCTAATAAAAACTTAACTGTTTTATCAGTTGCAATTCTTTTTATCTTAACTTGTGGTAATTGTAAAGAGTACTGCTTTTTAATAGCCGTTAGATATTTTTCATTGACATTAACGCATTCTGCCCAGCTTTCAACTTTATTACGGTAAAGATTTTTCCAAAGTGCTAGTGCATTCCCCTTGGTATAGCCCTCTTTTTCTGAAAATATGATTAAGTCAGGTAAAGTTAAATTGTAAATATATTCTTGTTTCATAACACACCTCTTATTTTGTCCTTAAATTATATTTTATAATAAATTTGTGAAAAATATAATAATCTCTAAAAATTAACATAGAAGATTATTGACAATGATGTTAAAATGGTAATGGAGTTTTTATATCAATATGTAACTATGCTTTACATAGATTATTTTATAGTGAGAGAGGGATATATTTTTATGACAATTAAAGCTTTAACTTCGCTTGATGGACGTTATGGTGCCATAACACAACCATTAGGTGATTATTTTTCTGAATGGGCCTTGTTAAAATACCGCACTCATGTTGAGGTTGAATGGTTAATTACCATGGCACAAAATCCACAAATTAAAGAGGTGCGTTCTTTTAGCGCCGAAGAAATCACATTCTTAAGAAATATCGTTATAAATTTCGATTTAACTTCTGCGGAAAAGATTAAAGATATCGAAAAAACTACTAATCATGACGTTAAAGCTGTTGAATATTTCTTACGCAATACTTTATCAGAAACATCATTAGTTGATGTTATTGAATTTTTACATTTTGCTTGTACTTCCGAAGATATTAATAATTTATCTTATGCTTTAATGATTAAAGAAGGTGTGCAAAAAGTATGGGTACCAGCAGCAGAAAAATTAGTAGCTGATGTTGCCACTAGAGCCGAAAGTTTAAAAGATGTTGCAATGTTAGCTCATACTCACGGCCAACCGGCATCACCAACAACTTTAGGTAAAGAATTAGCAGTATTTGTTTATCGCTGGAATAGACAATTAAAACAAATTGCCAACCTAGAATTTTTAGGAAAATTCAACGGCGCTGTTGGTAACTTTAATGCTCATAGCATCTCTTATCCAGAAATTAACTGGCAAGAATTATCCTGTAATTTTGTTCAAGGTTTAGGCTTACAATATAATCCTCTAACAACACAAATTGAGTCACATGATTATATGGCTGAATGTTTCCACGCTATCAGTCGTTTCAATAACATCTTATTAGATTTTAACCGCGATATGTGGCTATATATTT
This sequence comes from Negativicutes bacterium, assembly GCA_018052945.1. NCBI lineage: Bacteria > Bacillati > Bacillota > Negativicutes > Negativicutes bacterium. Next base: position 49,031 of record JAGPMH010000003.1, read on the forward strand.
CACTAAACTACTTTAAACAAAAAGCAATCAAAGGTGAAGTTGGTTCTTCAACAATGCCACATAAGGTTAACCCTATTGACTTTGAAAACTCAGAAGCTAACTTAGGATTAAGCAACGCCTTACTTGACCATTTAGCTAATAAATTGCCAATCTCTCGGTTACAACGTGATTTAAGTGATTCTTCAGCACAACGCAATATTGGTGCCGGTATTGGTCATTCATATTTAGCACTAGTTTATGCAACTAAAGGTTTTGCTAAAACTTTAGAAAATCAAGCAGCACTAGATGCTCACTTAACAAATGCTTGGGAAGTTATTTCTGAAGCTGTGCAAACAGTTATGAGAAAACACGGTCATACTAATCCTTATGATAAGTTAAAAGAAATTACTCGCGGTAAAACAATCGGCGAGGTTGAAATTAAAGAATTTATTAATAGTATTGAATTACCACAAGCTGATAAAGACAGATTATTAGCATTAACACCAAGCACTTATGTTGGTATCGCTGGTAGCTTGCTAAAAAATATTTAATATTATATTTTAAAGGAATTAACCAAAAGTTAATTCCTTTTTTTATTAGCACTTTTTTAAATGAAATATAAAAAAGGACTATCGCTAGTCCTTAATTTCATATGGTGGGCGATGACAGGATCGAACTGCCGACATCCTGCTTGTAAGGCAGGCGCTCTCCCAGCTGAGCTAATCACCCATATTAAATTTGGTGACCCGTAGGGGAATCGAACCCCTGATACCGCCGTGAAAGGGCGGTGTCTTAACCGCTTGACCAACGGGCCATATTAATAACTATTTAAATGGTGGGCCCACCTGGGTTCGAACCAGGGACCAACCGGTTATGAGCCGGTTGCTCTACCACTGAGCTATAGGCCCAAATAAATGGCTCCTTGAGTAGGACTCGAACCTACGACCGATCGGTTAACAGCCGATTGCTCTACCAACTGAGCTATCAAGGAACGTTATCAACGATTAATATTATATAGTATTATTATCGTTTCGTCAATACATTTATCTGAATTATTCTAAGAAATCTTTGAGTTTTTTACTACGACTTGGATGACGTAATTTTCTTAAAGCTTTTGCTTCAATTTGTCTAATACGTTCTCTGGTAACACCAAAACTTTGACCAACCTCTTCTAAAGTTCTAGCTCTACCATCATCTAAGCCAAATCGCAATCTTAAAACTTTCTCTTCTCGTGGTGTTAATGTCTCTAAAACTTCTTCTAATTGTTCTTTTAACAACATAAATGAAGCCGCTTCTGCTGGTGCCGGAGCATCTTGGTCTTCAATAAAATCGCCTAAATGGGAATCTTCTTCCTCACCAATCGGAGTTTCCAGTGACACTGGTTCTTGCGCTATTTTCATGATCTCGCGAACCCGTTCAACTGTTATCTCCATTTCTTTCGCTATTTCTTCCGGTGCCGGTTCTCTACCAAGTTCTTGTAATAATTGACGTGAAACTCTAATTAATTTATTGATAGTTTCAACCATATGTACGGGAATTCTGATAGTTCGAGCCTGATCAGCAATTGCTCTAGTAATAGCTTGTCTAATCCACCAAGTTGCATAAGTACTAAACTTGTAACCTTTATTATAGTCAAATTTTTCTACCGCTTTTATCAGTCCTAAATTACCTTCTTGTATTAAATCTAAAAATAACATTCCACGACCAACATAACGCTTCGCAATACTTACAACAAGACGCAAATTAGCTTCTGCCAAACGACGTTTAGCTTCCTCATCGCCTTCTTCCATTCTTTTTGCCAAACAAATTTCCTCATCAGCCGTTAATAGAGGCACTCTGCCAATCTCTTTAAGATACATTCGCACCGGGTCATCAATGCTGATACCTTCAGGGATTGATAAATCTATATCAATTTCTTCAGAATTATTTTCATCAATTTCACTGTCTTCTAACGGATCATTTTCATTTATTTCATCAACTAGCTCAATACCTTTGCTAGTAAAAACTTCATATATATCATCAATTTCATCAGGTGATAACTCTTCACTTTGTAATACATCCATTATTTCAGCATAAGTTAATACGCCACCACGTTTTTTACCTTTTTTGATTAACTTTTCAATTATCTCCATTGTATTGGAATTGGGAGTAACTTTTTTCTCTGACATGTGCACCCCTCCTTTCTACATTTAACCTTGTTTAAATATTATTTCATTCATTATATATTTTTTTAATCTCATTCTTTATTCGCTGACTTTCTGCTAATTCCTGCAAAAAAGAGCTTTCCCCCATACGTTCTAATTCATCAGCTTTTAACCGATGTTGTTCATACTGATAATTCAAATAGGCTAAGTGAATAGTTTTGAGACAATCATCAATAAATTTCATATCATCAGCTACTTGAAGTTCCGTCATTAAACTACAAGATAGTTCTGCATTAGCTTTTTCCGACAACTGCTGACCAATATTAATTTCATTGAAAGCAAGTTTTTCGGTGGCATAATGGAAAATTATTTTTAAAATTTCTTGATGCTGTTCATTATTTAATTCCGACAAATTTAATTTATCTTTAACATAATCTATTTTGGAATTGTCGTTCCAAAGCACTTGGATTAAGTTGCGTCCTGCCATAATAACAGCATTATCAACAGTTACCATTGAGCGCGTTATAGTGCTAACCCTATTGCCTAAATTCTTATTATTTTTTTGTAAATATTTCTGCAATTCGCTACGGATAGACGCTTCATCAATTCCTAGTTTTTGCGAAATTGCAGCAATGTGCAAATTAACTTCTACTGCATTATCAGTTTCCGCTAAGATTGGCACTAATTTTACTACAACCGCCACTTTTCCTTCTAGTCCAGTAAAATCTATTTCAGACAACGTTTTATCAACTTGATATTCCAATAGCGGTTTAGCACTGTCGATTAATCCTTGAAAAGCTTCAGTACCATATTTTTTTATATAATCATCAGGATCTTTACCATCAGGAATACTTAAAACCTTAACCTTAGCACCAATTTTTTTTACAATAGCAAGCGCTCGTAAGGTAGCATTTTGTCCGGCATTATCACTATCATAAGCAAAAATAAAATTATCAGTATACTTCAGTAATTTCTTGCCGTGTTCTACTGTAAAAGATGTTCCTAACGATGCGATAACATTCTTTATCCCCGCATTATAAGCTGAGATAACATCCATATAGCCTTCAACAATTAACGCCTGATTCTTTTCTTTGATATATTTACCAGCTTTAGCTAAACCAAATAAAGTTTGTCGTTTATTAAAAACGACAGTTTCCGGTGAATTTAAATACTTCGGTAAACTGTCATCCAGAACCCTTCCCCCAAAACCGATTACTCTATTTTTTTCATCTGTAATCGGGAAAATAACTCTATTACGAAAACGGTCATAAATACCGCCTTGTTTTCGCTCCAACACCAATCCAGCCTGCAATAAATCAGTTTCGGTAAAGCCTCTTTTAACAAAAGCTTGCGATAACTTATCCCAATAGTTCGGAGCAAAGCCCAGCTGGAATTCATTAATCACTTCATCTGACAGTCCACGTTTTTTTAAATATGCTGTAGCACTTTTTCCATAATTAGTTTTCGTTAAACACGCAAAGAAAAAGTCCTTGGCAGTCGCATTTATTTTATACAATAAAGATATTTGCTTATCTCTTAATAGCTCTTCTTTGGTTTTCTCTTTTTGCGGTAACGGAAGATTTATTTTTTGCGCCAACATTCTTGTCGCTTCAAAGAAAGTAATATTTTCAATTTTCATTATAAAATTAAAAACATTCCCTCCGGCTTGACAACCAAAACAGTAAAAAAAGCCTTTGTCCGGCGTAACTGAAAAAGATGCCGTCTTTTCACTGTGAAACGGACAGCAACCCCAATAATTTTTACCATTTTTTTTCAATGAAACATATTCAGAAATTATTGCAACAATATCACTTTCTTCGCGCAAACGTTCTATAAACTCTTCGTACGCTATATCTTTCATGTTTTCATCCTTTGTGAACCATTAGAAAACTACCTATCATACTTCTTTTCGATAAAGTTTTACATTTTCCTTCTTTTTTCTCCATTAATATTTTGTTATTTTTTCTTATATTATGAGTATTCAATACAAATTCAAAATATCCTTTTTCAGTATTGACATTATTAACATTTTTTGTTTATACTAGTTATTTTTCTTATGACCTTATTTTGCAACACCTTTTGCCGGAATAAAAATATTTTCAAATAAATTTATGGCATACAAATCAGTTAGTCCCGCAATATAATCTACCACAGTTGTCTTTAAACCATAGCGTTCTTCTCGCTCCAAAAATTCTGCCGGTAACTTTTCTGGTCTTTTCATAAAATAATGATATAAAGTTTCTACTATAAATTGTGCTTTCATTCGGTCTTCTTCTAAATTGATAGAATGATAAATTTTTTCAAACATAAACTGTCTAAATTCAGCCATTGCTAAGGTTATTTCTTCAGACATGGTGATATAGCTTTTATTGGCAGATTGATTAATCATATCTGCTACCATGATTGTAATCATCTGTGAGGTTGTTTTGCCAAATATTTTTCGCACGGTTCTCGGCAACATGGCTTCAGTGATAAGTCCCGCCCGACAGCCATCATCATAATCATGACATAAATAAGCAATTCGGTCCGCCGTCTTAACAATATTACCTTCCAAACAAACCGCATTATCAGCGCCAGTATGATTTAAAATACCCTCCAACACTGCTTTTGTTAAATTAAGTCCTTTACCATTACGTTCCAAACACTCAACAACTCTGATACTTTGTTCATTGTGTTTAAAATGTCCAAGCACTTGTTGCAACGCTTCTTCACCGGAATGTCCAAAGGGTGTATGTCCAACATCATGACCGAGCGAAATCGCCTCTGTTAAATCTTCATTCAATAATAACGCTCTCGCAATCGTCCGCGAAATTTGTGAAACCTCTAAGCTATGTGTCATTCTCGTACGATAATGATCACCGGGAGCAATATAAACTTGAGTCTTATGCTTTAAACGTCGAAAAGCCTTACTATGAATAATCCGGTCTCGATCTCGTTGATACGCCGTTCGATAACAACAATTTTCTTCCGGTATATTTCTTACGGCAGCACTACTTTTCGCGGCATATGCTGATAAAATGTTATGTTCACGTTCTTCTAAAAACTCTCTGACAGTCATAGCACCAACCTCCTTTTTTTAATATTACACATAAAATAAAAAAAGCCTGCCCACAAATAACTTTAATTACTTTTATAAATTATTTTGTTATAATGAGCGTAGAAAGGACTGATGAATTTTGAAAAAAAATATTTTTTTATTATTAACCTTCCTAATTATATTGACAGTAAGCACTTCCTGCTTTGCCGCAAAACCGAAAATAACTGCCGACAATACTTATTTTGACATTAACAATGCCGCCTATATCTTAACCGGTAATGTTTATATTGAAACCGGTGATCGAATAATTACTGCTGATAAAGCCAAAGTTAGTATGTTATCAATGGAAGTTTGGGCTGATGGATCTATCAAGTTAACGCAAAATGATGTTACTTTAACCGGCGACAGCGTCTATGCTAATAACGCTGAAAAAAGCGCCACAATAAGCGGAAATGTTTGTTTAGAACGTAGCAACCTAAAGATAACAGCTGAAACCGCGATATATAATTGGCAAACTAAAATTGCTGTTTTTAAAAACAATGTTGTTGTCGAAAAAGATGGGGCAAGCTCAAGTAGCAATGAACTAAATTATAACTTTACGACAAATAGTATTTTATAAAGATAAGGGTATGATTTTCATCATACCCTTATCTTTATATCACTAACCCCAAACATACATTTATAAGAGGTTAAAATATATGGTTAAGCCATTACAGCTTAACCATATATTTTTATTTAATTTTACTAAAGTCAATTACTTGCATTGTCATCATTGTTATTTTATTTAATAATGCCAAGCGATTATTGCGGATAGCTTCATTTTCATCCATTACCATTACATTAGCAAAAAACTCATCTATCGGTTGAGTTAAATTTACCATTTCATTAATCGCCGCAACATAGTCAAACTCAGCGATCAAAGTTTCAACTTTATCACTAACAACCTGATAGGCCTTGTGAAGTGTTTTTTCAGCATCATTTTGCAGTAAATCAATACTAACGTCTGCACACTCTGCTTTTTTCGCTAAATTACCCACCCTCACAAACGCCTGGATCGCTTTTGGCATTTCATTATTGTCAATAGTTTTCACCAACGCTTGTGCCTTTAAATATGCTAAATACACATCATCAATATTATTTAACGTTGCTTCAATAATATCATAACGAACATTTTCATCAGATAGTACATTTTTGATTCTTAACGCAAAAAACTCTTCAAGACTGGTCAATAAAGTATTTTTTTGTACAGTATCCGTAATGTTAAGTAGTTCCATCGCTTTTTCAGCAATTACTTTAATCGATACATTAAATTTAGCAGCTATCAGAATATTAACAATTCCCAGCGCTTGGCGTCTTAATGCATAAGGGTCTTGTGAACCCGTTGGAATAAGACCACGACTAAACGTAGCAACAATATTATCTATTTTGTCAGCAATACTCAGCATTTTTCCAGCAACAGACTCAGGTAATTCATCCCCAGCAAAGCGTGGTAAGTAGTGTTCAAAAATAGCGTTAGCCACTTCCGGTGTTTCGCCATTAAGCAATGCATATTCTTTACCCATCAAACCTTGAAGCTCGGTAAATTCACAAACCATCCCTGTAACCAAGTCGGTTTTAGCAAGAATTGCGCCTCTTTCTACTGTAACAAGCTCAGTCATATTAGCATCAACTTCACCTAAAATAAAAGCAGCTAATTCTTTTATTCTCATAACTTTATCATAAATAGTGCCTAAGCCTTCTTGGAACACTATCGTTTTAAGTTTATCTAATCTATCAATTAATGGAACCTTACAATCTTCTTCAAAGAAAAATTGTGCGTCAGCCAATCTAGCTCTTAAGACTCTTTCATTACCATGTTGCACAATATTTAAATGCTCAGCCCCCCCATTGCGGACTGTAATAAACATCGGCATTAATGAACCATTAGCATCTTTAACTGGGAAATAGCGTTGATGTTCTCGCATCGGTGTAACAACAGTTTCCGGTGGCAGTTTTAAATATTTTTCTTCAAAGACACCACATAAAGCGGTAGGATATTCTACTAAATATACTACTTCTTCTAGCAAATCTTCAGTAATATCAGCTCTACCATTTTTACTAGCAGCTAGCTCTTCAATTTGCTGTAAAATCATTGAACGGCGAAGTTCTTGATTTACAATAACAAAGTTTTCTGCCATTTTTTCAACATATTCAGTGGCATTATTTATTGTTATTGCACCGGAACTTAAAAATCTATGTCCACGACTAACATTCCCACTTTTCACACCGGCAATTTCAAAGTCAATTACAACATTGTCGAGCAAGCCAATTAACCACTTAATCGGACGAACAAATTTCATTTCTAAATCAGCCCAACGCATATTTTTAGGGAAATTTAAGCTGTTTATTATTTCAACTAATAATTCTGGTAATATTTCCTCAACGTTTTTGCCAGTTTCATTAATTTTTGCATAAACATAATCATCTTTTACAAACAGCTCTTCCACTGCTACATTTTGCCCTCTGGCAAAACCTTGTGCCGCTTTCGTAGCTTTTCCTTCACCATCAAAGGCCACTTTTATCGATGGACCTTTACTCTCAGTCGAAATATCAGCTTGTTTCTCTGCAAGACCTTCAACCATTAGGGCCATTCTTCTTGGCGTTCCATAAACCTTTACAACCTTAAATTGAATTCGTAGTTGCTTTAATTTATCTGTCGCTAAACTTTCTAACTGTTTTAAAACATTCGGCATAAATCTAGCCGGTATTTCTTCCGTTCCAATTTCCAGTAATAAGTTTTTACTCATCTTTTTTACCTCCTTTTAACAGCGGATATCCTAATTCTTCTCGTTGCTTAAGATAACCTTGCGCGCATAGTCTGGCCATATTCCGTACACGACCGATAAAACCCGTGCGTTCACTAACACTAATTGCGCCTCTAGCATCTAGTAAGTTAAAAGTGTGTGAGCATTTTAATACATAATCGTAAGCTGGTAAAACAAAGCCTTGCTCAATTATTCTTACCGCTTCTTTTTCATACATATCAAATAAATTAAATAACAGTTCAGTATCAGCTAACTCAAAATTATAATGTGATTGTTCTACTTCATTTTGATGGAATACATCACCATAAGTAACACCATTAACCCATTCTAAATCATAAACATTTTCTTTTCCTTGAATATACATTGCTAAACGTTCTAAACCATATGTTATCTCTACTGAAACAGGTTTTACGTCAACACTACCAACTTGTTGAAAATAAGTAAATTGGGTGATTTCCATCCCATCCAGCCATACTTCCCAACCTAAGCCCCAAGCCCCCAAAGTCGGTGATTCCCAGTTATCTTCAACAAAACGGATATCATGTTCTTCCGGTTTAATCCCCAATTTTTTCAAACTTTCTAAATAAAGCTCTTGAATATTATCAGGCGATGGTTTCATAATAACTTGAAATTGATGATGTTGAAATAATCTATTAGGATTTTCACCATAACGCCCATCAGCCGGACGGCGTGATGGTTCAACATAAGCTACATTCCATGGTTCCGGTCCTAACGCCCGCAAAAAAGTCGACGGATTCATGGTTCCGGCACCTTTTTCAACGTCATAAGGCTGTGATAAGATACAATTTTGTCCTGCCCAAAAATTTTGTAAAGTCAGGATAATGTCCTGAAAAGTCATCATTATTAATTCCCCCTTATAATAAAAAACAAAAAACACCTCGCCCTGTAACTAGTAATAGTTACAGGGACGAGATGTTATACCCGCGGTTCCACCCTGATTGGCTAATGCCCACCTTATTTTATCACAAGCTTTACTAACTGTTAACAGCGTTCCTCTTGCAGTTCAAGAATGCCTTCACCTATAACTTGTCAAGCTCACACCATCCTTGACTCGCTTTATATTGTTAGGTTACTATTTTCTCTCATCACCATAATGAATTTATTTTATCAAATCAACTATTTAATGTCAACGAACGTTTATTTACAATATCGCGTAAGCAAAACACAATACTATTTTTATCACGATGCGCTTTTATGCAAGCATAACAATTGCCGTGATGTTGACATTGCAACTTCACACACGGACACTCTCCCGGTAAACATTGTGTTTGAGTTTCCATATTTCCCCACCTTCAATACTCTTATTTGGGTAAATTTGTTAACTGATTAATAAAAGCAATTGATTTTAAAGGTTTTTCCAATACAAACGATAAATTACCAATTAATAATTTTTCCGCATCTACCAAAGTTTTACCATTAACGGTAAAACTTTGGGGATTATACCAATCCAATGATAGCAAATGATTGATAAATTCTACTATTTTCAAATCAATGCTCATACTTTCAAACTCTCGACAATCACGACAAACAACTCCGGCTTTTTCATAAGAAAAATGAAAATCATCACCAACCAACTTTCCACAACATAAACAGGAATCATAAGTTGGTTGACAACCACTTTTATTTAAGATTTGATAACCTGCCGCTAAAGCAACCAACCGAGGGTTTTTCTGCGATAATAATTGAATTACCCCTAATAGCAAATCATACATTGCACTGTCTTCTTGCTTATCAGGATAAAATTCAATAATCAATTCTGCTACAAACATTCCATATGCCATCATTTCTAAATCATTACGCACTTGAACATTAGAAAGTTTAACCTCGCAATGTTTTATAACGTCAATATTGTTACCCTCAGCTAAGCTCAATTCTAATTGACTAAAAATTTGCATTGCACCAGCCAGCTTATTTTTAGGTCTACGACAACCATACGCTGCTGCTGAAATCTTTCCGTACTCTTTAGAAAACAATGTCGCAATTTTATCAGCCTCACCAAAGTTTCGCACTGCCAACAATATTGCTTCCGTGGAATAAATCGACATATAAACCCCTATTACTCTAAACTATTACTGGTTTGCCACTTTTTTTAAACATTGACAATAATTCAAATAATCCTCGATACGACCAGTACTCTTAAAAATTCCCCACATAACTTCTTTCAACATCAGACATCTCTCCTTCTCAATCTGGATATTAAAAATATGGAATCATTTATCTATAATATAGAATAACGCATTTTCGGTAAAATATAAAGAGGTAATTATAAATTACCTCTTTATATTTTAC
>JAGPMH010000003.1:59404-60705 GCA_018052945.1 Negativicutes bacterium
TTACCTCTTTATATTTTACTTATTCTTTTCTGTAGCTTTCGGCATAACAACTCCAGCTGTTAAAAAATATTGAATCGCTGTTTCACTAGAAACATTCAAATAAATAACATCACTTTTTTTAACAAAAACATTGCTACCAGAAGTCATATTAATACTCCAAGGAACAAACACACAGATATATTCCTCCGATAAAACTTCGGTCAATGGCTTTGACAGTTCACTCATAACAAATCCTAAAGTTTTAACCTCGCTATGAGGATAAGGAATCAATACCGCCTGATTGAATATTTTTTTAGAATCAAACATCGCTGTCGATAATTTTTTCACACTATTATAAATGAATTTAACCAATGGAATTTTATTTAAAATTCTTTCACCAAATTCAAAAATTCTCCGTAATATCAAGTATGATGACAGCCAACCAATTACCACAATCAAGCATAGCACTGTTAATAAGCCGATGCCGGGAAATTTTATTGGCAAATAATATCCCAACATATTTTCCGTAATATTTAAAATATTTATTATAACAAAAGCAGTAATGGCAATTGGCACTATTACAATTAAACCATTAATAAAATGACGATATAAAAAATTCATTGTTACTCCTTAATAAGACTACTCATAACCAAAGCCACGCAAAATTCCATCGCGATTACGCCAATCTTTTTTTACTTTTACCCATAAATCAATATAAACTTTAGAGCCTAATAAATTTTCAATATCAGCGCGCGCCAATTGACCGATTTCCTTTAATAACGATCCTTTTGCCCCAATTACAATTCCTTTTTGTGATTCTCTTTCCACATAAATCGTCGCTCTAATGTATAAATCATCATTGTTACGTTTGCTAATTTCTTCAATATCAACGGCAATCGCGTGTGGAATTTCCTCTTTTGTCAAATGCAATGCTTTTTCCCTAATTAATTCACCAATAACTAATCGTTCCGGTTGGTCGGTAATCATATCGCTAGGATAGTATTGTGGCCCTTCTTCCAAGTATTTTTTGATTTCTTCTACTAATTGATCCAAATTTGTTTTCTCTTTAGCCGAAATAGGAATAGCTCCTACAAAATTCAACTTATCAGAATAACGTGAGATAACCGGCAAAACTTGTTGCTTATTGATTTGATCAACTTTATTTACTACTAAAATAACTGGTGCTTGCGTACTTTGCAAGCGCTCCATAATATAGAGCTCACCGGCACCAATATTTTCGGTAGCATCAACCACAAATAAGTTCACATCTACTTCTTTTAGCGTATTTTCTGCTGCTTTAACCATGTACTCGCCGAGCTTAT
>JAGPMH010000004.1:0-41135 GCA_018052945.1 Negativicutes bacterium
TGGTGACACACCGGGGAATCGAACCCCGAACCTACTGATTAAGAGTCAGTTGCTCTGCCAGTTGAGCTAGTGAGTCGAAATATTATGCTTTAATAATACTCCTTTTATTTTTAAATTGCACTAATTTTTTGTAATTGCCAATATTCCTTACTAATTAATAAAGGTTATTATAAATTTATATGGAATATATTATATAAACTATGTAAAAGGAGGAGTTATTTTGGATATTGTAATTTTATCAAGACTACAGTTTGCGATTACAACTTTGTACCATTTTTTATTCATCCCGTTAACCTTAGGCTTAGCTTTTTTCATTGCTGTTTTAGAAACAATGTATGTTAAAACAGATAATGTTAAATATAAAGAGATGGCTAAGTTTTGGGGTAAATTATTTCTTGTGAATTTCTCAATGGGCGTTGTTACAGGAATTGTGCAGGAGTTTCATTTTGGGATGAACTGGTCGGAGTATTCTAGGTTTATGGGTGATATTTTTGGTGCGCCATTAGCCTTAGAAGCTTTGACAGCATTTTTCTTGGAGTCAACTTTTTTAGGGATATGGATTTTTGGTTGGGATAAACTCGGCAAAAAGTTACATGCTGCTTGTATTTGGATTGTAGCGTTAGCTAGTAATTTATCAGGGTTTTGGATTTTGGTAGCAAATTCCTTTATGCAACATCCGGTAGGTTATGTTATCAATAATGGCCGAGCAGAAATGGTTGATTTTATTGCACTTATTACTAATTCTTATGTGGTTGGGCAGTTTTTACATAATTTTCTAGCAAGTATTGTTACAACGGCTTTTTTTGTTTTAGCAATTAGTGCTTATAAAGTTTACCAAAAAGCTAATACAAATGAATTTACGTTGTCTTTAAAAATGAGTTTAGTTTTAGCAACAGTAGGGTTGTTGGGGGTTATGGGAACCGGACATTTGCAAGCGCAACAAGTGGCGGCGATGCAACCAATGAAATTGGCGGCAGTGGAGGCGCTATGGGAGACGAAAAATCCGGCACCGTTTGGTATTTATGCAAAAATTGATGAAATTAAACAAGAAAATGATCATGAAATTAGTGTGCCATATTTATTAACGGCATTGGTTTATAATGATCTTAAAGGTGAAGTTAAAGGAATTAAAGAACTGCAAGCTAGAGCGGTTGAACAGCATGGTGCAGGTCATTATATTCCGGATGTTACTGGTTTGTTTTGGAGTTTCCGCATTATGATTGTGTCAGGTTTAATAATGGCGGGAGTCGTTTTTATCAGTTTAATTGGTTGGTTTAGAAAAACTTTATTTGAAAGTAAATGGATATTAAAATTGCTTATTTTAGTGTTGCCATTGCCGTATTTGGCTAATAGCACCGGTTGGTATGTTACTGAAGCTGGTCGGCAGCCTTGGATTGTAGTGGGCTTACAAAAAGTTAGTAGTGCAGTTTCGCCGAACTTAACACCACTGGAAGTTAATATAACGTTGATTGGCTTTACGCTTATTTATGCTATTTTAGCCGTGGTTGCAGTAAAAGTAGGTTTTAAATTTGTTAAAAAAGGGCTAACCAGTGAAGGAGGTGCTAATTAATGGATCTAAATATTATTTGGTTTATTTTAATTACAGTGCTGTTTATTGGCTTCTTCTTTCTCGAAGGTTTTGATTATGGGGTCGGTGGCTTGTTGCCGTTTTTGGGTAAAACTGATGTAGAGCGTCGGATGATTATCAATACTATTGGACCGGTGTGGGATGGTAATGAAGTTTGGATGATTACGGCGGGCGGAGCATTATTTGCTGCTTTTCCACACGTTTATGCGACAATGTTTAGTAGTTTTTATTTGGCGTTGTTTTTAATCTTGTTAGCACTGATTGTTAGAGGAGTAGGGTTTGAGTTTCGCAGTAAGGACGATAGTCCGGTTTGGCGCAATACTTGGGATTACTTGATTTGCTTTGGTAGCGTGGTTCCGGCGTTAGTCTGGGGAATTGCGGTGACAAATCTGATTAAGGGACTGGCTATTAATGAAAAAATGATTTATACCGGTTCGTTTTTTGATTTATTTAGTGTCTATACTATTGTTGGTGGGTTAACTTTTTTAACTTTATTTTTATTTCATGGTGCATTATTTATCACCTTAAAGGTTGAAGGTGATTTAATTAATAGAGCCGGTGAGCTGGCTAAAAAAATCGGGATTGTGGCCGGTATCAGCTTTGCACTTTGTGGTATTTTAACTTATACTAATACTGATTTATTTAATAGTATGTTGGCGACAATTAGTTTGATTTTGGCAGTTGTTTTATTAGGGGGCAGTTATTGCTATGTGACTGTAGGCAAGTATGGTAGAGCTTTTATTGCTAGTTCTTTAAGTATTGCGATGGTTACATTGGCTTTTTTTGCAGGACTATTCCCGCGCTTCATTGTTTCTACTTTGAATGAAGCTTGGAGTCTTAATATTTATAATGCAGCTTCTTCACCTTATACTCTGAAAATCATGACGATAGCAGCTTTTATTTTGGTGCCGATTGTTTTGGTGTATCAAGGTTGGACGTATTGGGTGTTTAGAAAAAGAGTTGGAGCCAAAGATTTGGAGTATTAGATGTTTGATAGAAACTTGTTACTTGAGCTAAAAACTCACCAAAAGTCGGCGGTGCTACTCTGCTTGTTAGTGTTACTAAACGGCTTTTTGTTGGTGGCACAAGCTAATTTAATAATGGTTATTATCAATAGTGTCTTTAGTGAAGGGTTAGTAATCGGCAGTATGAAAAATTATTTTTACTGCCTATTACTAGCTCTTGTTTTGCGTTCAGCGGTTATATTTTTTCATGAACTTTTAGCACATAAGATTGGCCAGGCGGTAAAATATAATTTACAACAAAGGATTTTGAAAAAATTAATGGATCTAGGGCCGGTAGCCTTAGCGAGTAAACAAAGTGGACAACTGCTGAATTTGGTGACTGAGGGTATTTCTAGTTTAGAAGTTTATTTTTACAAATATTTGCCGCAGTTAGTAATAACTTTATTTATACCGCTGATTATTTTGAGTATTGTTTTTAAGTTAGACTTTATAAGTGGGATAATTTTATTGATAACAGTGCCGCTAATGCCACTGTTTATGATTTTAATTGGTAAAATGTCAGGTCAAGCTAGTAGTAAACAATGGCAGGTTTTAAAATATCTTAGTGGTCATTTTTTAGATGTTATTAAAGGTTTAAAAACTTTAAAACTGTTTGGGCGTAGTACCGAGCAGATTGAAGTTATTGAAAAAATAAGTAATGATTTTAAGGATGTAACGCTGGGTGTGTTAAAAATTGCGTTTGTATCAGCGTTGGTCTTAGAATTGATTGCGACAATGGGCATAGCAATGGTAGCAGTATCGATCGGACTAAGGCTATTAGCGGGTGAGATGGTTTTTAGTGTGGCTTTTTTAATTTTATTGTTGATTCCAGAATTTTATTTGCCGTTTCGTCAGTTAGGAACTAGTTTTCATGCTGGGATGAATGCAATGGCAGCAAGTTCCAATCTTTACCAGACCTTGTTGCTAGAAAATGATGAACTGAAGGGTAGTATCATAATTAAAACCTTTGACTTTTCGACGATTGAATTTCAAGCAGTAAGCTATGTTTATCCTGATCAGCGCAAGGGTTTACAGGAATGTAATTTTAAAATTGAATTGGGTGAAAAGGTTGCAGTGGTCGGTAGTAGCGGTGCTGGCAAAAGTACGGTTTTAAATTTATTGCAAGGTTTAATAACGCCAACGGCAGGTAGTATTGTAATAGATTCAATTCCGTTAAAGTCAATTAATCTTAAAAGTTGGTCGGAACATATTATTTGTATTAATCAAAGACCACATATTTTTGCGACTACTATTTTAGATAATATTAAAATAGCTAATAAAAGTGCTGATTTTGAGGCAGTAAGAACGGCGGTGCAACTTGCCGATGCTACTGCTTTTATTGAAAATTTACCACAAGGCTATGATACGGTAGTCGGTGAGGGTGGGGTAGCATTAAGTGGCGGTCAAATACGCAGAATATCGTTAGCGCGAGCTTTTTTGAGTAAAGCTAAAATAATTTTATTAGATGAGCCGATGGAAGGCTTGGATATTGAGACGGAGCTGGCAATTTTAAAATCATTAGAAAAACTTAGTGTTCAAAAAACAATTATTGTAGTTTCGCATAAACTAAATATGACTGTTAATTTTGATAAGGTTATTTTATTGTCAGAGGGTGCAGTAATAGAGTGTGGAACACCGGCGGAGTTAATCAAGGGCAAAAGTTATTATGCAAAGCTACTGCAAGCTTATCGAGGTATAAGATAATGCTAATAAAAGAATTAATAATCTTAGTAAACCCAAAAATATTATCAATAATGACGGCCTTGGTGTTAGGCATAGGGACAATTGTCAGTTCGCTCTCTTTAATTGGTTTTGCGGCCTATCTTATTAGTATGGCAGCATTACGACCCGGTTTTGAACAGCTGTATTTGGCGATTGTAGCAGTTCGTTTTTTTGGAATTGCTAAAGCGATTTTTCGTTATGGTGAAAGATATGTCGCCCATCAAGCTACTTTTGAAATTCTTACCGCTTTAAGGGTTTGGTGTTATGAAAAACTAGAACCATTGGTGCCGGCAAAACTGAAAAATTACCACAGTGGAAAAATTTTCAATATTATCGTTAAAGATATTGAGATTTTAAAAGACTTTTATTTACGTATTTTTGCACCGATATTTATTGCCTTAAGTAGTATTGTGGTGTTGGGGTTGTTCTTAAGTTATTATTCGCTAACTTTAGCGTTACTGACAGTATTATTTTTGGTGGTGCTTGGCTGTGTAGTGCCGATTCTTACTCATTACTATAATAAAAATAATGATGATAATTTAGCAGTAGCACAAGCTGGTTTTAATATTAAAGTATTAGATATTATTGCTGGGTTAGCGGAGATTAAGAGCTTTTCACTGGAACAAGAACAGTTTGAAAAGTTACAACAAAACATCAATAGCATTGAAAGAATTGAAAATAAAACAGAGTTAGCAAAGTTGTTATTAGAAGCTATCAGCAGTTTTTGGATGGGACTGCTTGTTATGGCAAGCTTATTTTGGTGTGGTTATTTGGTGAATGAACAGATGATAGCCGGTGTTACAATGGTAGTTTTGGTTTTAGTAATTCAAAGTAGCTTTGAAATAGTAGCAGGATTGCCGGCCGTAACATATTATTGGCGTGATAGTTATAATGCGGCCATAGAATTATGGAGCTTATTAAAACAGCAACCTGAAATTGAAAAGCAGTATGGTTTGGGATTACAATCAGGTCAGTTAGTGGTAGAAAATTTGAGTTTTGCTTATGATGATGATCTTATCTTGCGAAATATTAATTTTACCGTAGCAGAACAGCAACATTTAGCCATTGTCGGGGCTAGCGGGAGCGGAAAAACAACGCTGATAAATTTACTATTGAAGTTTTTACACGCTAGCAGTGGTAAAATAATGTTGTCAGGGATTGATTATACATTGTTAAGCAGTACAGAAATTTTACAGAAAATTGCTGTAGTAGAGCAAGAAACACATTTGTTTAATGACACTTTGGCAGCTAATTTATTAATTGCTAAGACTGATGCCACAACAGCGGAGTTACTGACAGTTTTGAAATTAGCACAATTATATGATTTTGTGCAGTCTTTACCAAAAGGTCTTGAGACTGAACTTGGCGAAAATGGTAAAGTTTTATCGGGGGGGCAACGCCAAAGAGTGGCATTGGCTCGAGCGTTGTTGAAAAATGCACAAATAGTTATTTTAGATGAGCCCACGACTGGTCTTGATCCTGAAAATGCTAATGCTTTTATGCAGGTGGTGCAGGAAGTTTTACAAAATAAAACGGTTATTATTATTTCACATGTATTAACAACATTAAGGTCAGTTGATGAAATAATAGTATTAAAAGACGGCGATATTTGGGAAAGAGGGACTTATGCTGAACTGAGTACCAAGGACGGATTGTTTTCAGCGTGGCTAGGACTGCAGACTTAACTGTAAAATATTTCTTGAAATTAGTGCATAGGGTGTAAAATATTTCTTATTTGTGGTAATCTATAAGATAAGGGGTGAAGTTAATGGCAGAATCAGATTATACCTATGTAGCAGAGCGAGAATGCCCGGTATGTAATAAAAAAATCAAGGTTACGATGGTTAGAACGAGGCTAATTAAAACAAAGCAGGATTCAGATTTTTGTACCTACTATAAAGATATTAACCCTTATTATTATTCAATTTGGGTCTGTGAACATTGCGGTTATGCTGCGCAGGATACTTATTTTGAGTCAATAAATGAGCGTGATAAAAAGGTTATTGCAGAATTTTTAAAATCCCGAGAAATTTCTATTAAAATAGATTTAAAAAGAAGCAGAGAGCAAGCGTTGGTTGCTTTTAAATTGGCAATTTACTATGCGGATTTACTAGGTATGCCGGCCAGTAAAATGGGCGGTTTGTATCTTAAATTGGCGTGGATTTATCGAGCAGATAAAATGGAGATGGACGAAAAGAAAGTATTATTACGTGCACTGGGTTATTATGAAAAAGCGTTAATTTCTGAGCGATTTCCTATTGGCAATATGACGGATACTTTCTTGATGTATTTGATTGGAGCGTTGTATCAACGGATCGGTAATTACGATCAAGCGGTGTCATATCTTAGCAAGGTAGTTTCCAGTGAAAGATCAAAAATGGAGCCTAATATTTTAAAAATGGCGCGTGATTTATGGCAAGATATTAGAGAACTAAGACGTCTGGAAGCCGAAGGTCAAACAACCGATGAAACAACAGACAAAATTATTTAGGGGTTTGGAGGAATTTTTTTGAGCAGGAGACTTGTAAGCTTATTTTTAGCTACCTTAATGGTAGTGATGCTTACTGCAGTCACTGGTGAAGCTGCCGCCAAAAAACAACGGATTATTTACATCCCACATGACAATCGACCGATATCTTTTGAACAAACAATCAGTTCAATCAAGGGGATGGAGTTTGAAGTATTGACGCCACCGGAAGAATTGTTAGGCAATCGCACTTATGGTGGTGATCCTGATGGGTTATGGCGTTGGTTGTTTAAAACTACAGTAAAATCATTTACCGATAAGGATAATGAAGTTGAAGATTATATTGTAATGTCATCCGACTCAATGATTTATGGCAGTTTGGTTGCTTCACGCAAGCATGAATTCAGTGATGAAACTATTTTAAGAAGAGTGGATAATTTTAAGGCATTGAGAAAGTTTAATCCTAATGCTAAAATCTATGTATTTTCTTCGATTATGAGATCGCCGAAAGTTAGTCACGGCGGTGTAGAGCCTAATTATTATGAAGAGTTCGGCCCGGCTATTTTTGAAATAACTTCACTTAGGGATAAAGCTGAAATTGATGGTTTAAATAATATTGATATTGAGCGATTGAATAAACTACAAAGCGAAATGCCGAATGCTTTTATTAATGATTGGCTCAGGCGAAGGCAGAAAAACTTTGGCGTTAATGTTAAGTTAATTGAATATGCTAAAGAAAATGTTTTTGATTATTTAGCACTGGGACGTGATGATAATGCAGTTTATTCTCAAACCAGCAAAGAAAATAGAGAGCTTAGCAAGCTGACGTTAAATTTATCAACTGAAAAGTTTAGATCGCTAGCTGGTGTTGATGAAATGGGCTTGATCTTGTTAACAAGAGCGGTTAATAAAATCAAGCAACTTACACCGCGAGTTTATGTTCAATATGGTTATGGAGTTGGTGGAGCAACTATTCCCACTTATTCTGACAGTGAAATCAGCAAATCTATCAATGACCATATTTTAGCGGCGGGAGGCAAGGAAATTTATTTGCCTAATAATATTGATTTGGTTTTGATGGTTAATACTAATGAATATGGAATAACACGAGATGCCAGTTCGTTAATGAATATACCGATTGATAATAAAAATATTATTGAATTTGTTGATAAAGTTAGTAAATTTATTGGGCATGGCTATAAGGTGGCGATTGCTGATATTACTTTTTCCAATGGTTCTGATAATGATTTAATGGCACAATTGGAAAAACGCGATTTACTAACCAAACTTACGGCCTATTCTGGATGGAATACTGCGGATAACTCCGCCGGCTTTGTTATTGGACAAAGTTTGCTTAGTCCAAATTTGTCGACTGATAAAATTAAAGAGTTATTAGTGTTGCGCTTGATTGATGATTGGGGTTATCAAGCTAATGTTCGCCAACAATTAGTGAAAGAGGTTTTAACACCGGAAAATATAAGTTATGTTGATTTAAATGGCAAAGAAAGTATTTTAGAACAAAATGCTAATAAAAGAATATATAAATTTATCAGTAAACATTTGTGGCGTTTTGATATTAAGACGGCAAAACTTTCATTCCCTTGGAAGCGGATGTTTGAAGTTAAGGTTGATGTTAGTTTGAATTATGCTAATCAAAGTTTATTGTATAAAACAAAGGGCTGGTGAGATGATGGTGAGGAAGCTTACGAAAAACTTTGTGGGTCTGATAATAACATTAATAGTGCTAATGGGGCTGCAAAGTAGTGTTTGGGCTAATAGTAAGATAATTTTTATACCACATGATAATCGCCCTATTTCTTTTGCCCAAACGGTAGAAAGTGCCGAAGGATTAGGCTTTGAAATAGTGGTGCCTCCGGAACATTTATTAGGTAATAGAACCGATAGTGGCAAAGTAGAAGCATTATGGCAGTGGTTATTTCAAGAAATAAAAACAGCTGATAGCGTGGTGCTATCAGCAGATTCTTTAATTTATGGCAGTTTGGTTGACTCGCGTAAGCATGAATTATCGCTTGAAACATTATTGGAGCGTACTGATAAGTTTGCTAAGCTCAAACAATTACAGCCTAACTTGCGGATTTATGTGTTTGCTTCAATTATGCGTTCGCCACGCAGTAGTTTTGGTGGGGTTGAACCGAGCTATTATGAGCAATATGGTCCTAGTATTTTTGCGGCAACAGCCTTAGAAGATAAAGCTGAAACGGTAGGGTTAACAAAAGTTGAAGAGAAAGAACTTTTAAAATTCAAAAAAAATGTTCCAGAGGCTGCGTTTGCTGATTGGTTAGAACGCAGAAGTAAAAACTTTACAGTTAACGCTAAGTTAGTATCTTTGGTGAATAATAATGATTTTGTCTATTTGGCGTTGGGGCGTGATGATAATGCTCCCTTTTCACAAACGCGGAAAGAAAGTAGACTGTTAAAAGAACAGGCCGATGCTACTCCTGTTAGTAAATTTCAATGTCTAGCTGGTATTGATGAGTTAGGGATGGTCTTATTAACCAGAGCGATTAACGATCTTTCATTTAATATTCCATTGGTAAAAATTGAATATGCCAATGGTGTGGGAAAAAATACAGTGCCAACTTATTCGGATGAAGAAATTGATAAGTCGATATGGCAACATTTATTGGCAACCGGTGCGCTACCAACAAAATATTATGATAGAGCTGATTTTGTGTTAATGGTTAATACTGCCTTTGATGGTACAACGTTAGAAGCTAACAGTAGTTCCAATGATGTCAACCTAAAGTACAATACGAAAAGTTTTGTAGATGCTGTTGATAAAGTGTTGAATCAAGAACGTGAAGTCGTTATTGCCGATATTGCTTTTGCGAATGGCGCTGATAATGCTCTAATGCAGGAGTTGACAGAGCGTAAACTTTTACCGCAATTATTAGCTTATGGCGGTTGGAATACAGCCAATAATACGGCTGGTTTTGCAATTGGGCAAGGTATTTTGGCTAAACAAAAAAATGAGACTGAAAAGAATTACTTGCTAAGTGTGAGATTATTAGATGATTGGGCTTATCAAGCTAATATCAGACAAGAACTTAACAATGAAATTATTTATAAGTATAATGGTAGTGGTGTTGATGTGGAAAATTTAAAACCATTATTAATTGCTAAGGGCAATGAAAAATTAAAATTGTTTATTAATAAAAACTTGAAGCAATTTAAGATTAAAGAAGCTCAAATAAGTTTTCCGTGGAACAGAATGTTTGAAGCGGAAATTGATGTTAGCTTATAAAAAGAAAAACCTCTCTAAAGTTAATGCGTTAACTTTAGGGAGGTTTAGTTTATATTATCTTATTTTTCGATATAGCAACTTAATATTTCTCCATAATAAAGAGTGTGCAAATCTCCACTGGCATATTTATGATTTAAAATTTCGGGGTTAAGATGATTTGTATCCATAGCTTGTTTATACATTATTTTGCATTCGAAATGTAAACCGCAATTTTTGATGGCTTTAGTTTTAACCTTTTGTCCCGGCATCAATTCGAGGCTAGCAGCTTCGAATTTGTTGATATCTCGACCGGATTTTGAACCGCAAATTTTTAATGCATTACTCATATCGGTTAGTGGAATACTAACCGTAAAATCTTCTTGGCTTTCAATGTTATTAAAAGAATAACGGGAAGGGCGAACCATTACCATAAAAATAGGCTTACCCCAGATAAAACCGATTGAGCCCCAGGCAATGGTCATGGTATTGTCGGTTGTCCCGTCAGTAGTGTTTAAAAAAGCGCCCTTACTTAAAATCTCAATCGCTTGCTGTGCATAATCAGCATAATCTACTTCTTTAATCATTATTTTCTCCTTTGCTGTACAGATGATTTTATATAAATAAAGTTTGCACAAAAAAAGAGAGCTACGCTCTCTTTTTAAAGTTTATAATTATTGCGGGTTGTTTTTTTGAAACTCTACCATGAAATCACCTAAAGCTTGGCAACCTTCTGTTGGCATAGCGTTGTAAATGGAAGCGCGTAAACCACCTACAGAACGATGACCTTTTAAACCATTTAAGCCGGCTTTAGTTGCTTCAGCAATGAATTTTTGTTCTAATTCTTCGCTTGGCAGACGGAAAGTTACGTTCATGATTGAACGACTATTAGGTTCAGCATGGCCGGTGTAATAACCATTGCTTTCATCAATTGTTTTATAGATGATAGCAGCTTTAGCTTTGTTGCGTTTACCCATAGCCTCTAATCCGCCATTATTTTTAACCCATTGTAAAACAAGGTTTAAAATATAAATACCAAAAGTCGTTGGAGTATTATATAAGGAGTTGTTTTTGATATGAGTTTCATATTTTAACATTGTTGATAAATTTTCTGGAGCATTTTTTACTAAATCTTTACGCATGATAACAACAGTAACACCGGAAGGACCAAGATTTTTTTGTGCCCCAGCATAAATTAACGCAAATTTAGTAGCATCAAATGGTTGTGATAAAATATCGGAAGACATATCAGCGATTAAAGGAATAGCACCGGTTTCCGGGAAAACAGTCCATTCAGTACCAAAAATAGTATTATTAGAAGTTATATGAACATAAGCTGGATTTTCGCTGAATTTTATTTCGTCTAAATTCGGAATGCGTTTGTAATTTTCTTCTTTAGTAGAAGCGGCAACATGAGTTTTACCAATTAATTTTGCTTCTTTATGAGCTTTTTCAGCAAAAGAGCCGGTTAAAATATAATCAGCAGTTTTACCTTCTGTTAATAAATTAAGAGGAATCATTGAAAATTGGCTACTAGCGCCACCTTGCAAGAATAAAACTTCATAATCATCACCTAAGCCTAACAATTCCTTCATTGTAGCAATTGCTTCGTTATGAACTGCTTCATAAGGTTTTGATCTGTGACTCATTTCCATAATAGACATGCCGGTATTATTGAAGTTTAGAAATTCAGCTTGTGCTTTTTCCAGTACTTCCAATGGCAAAGTTGCAGGACCTGCACTGAAATTAAAGATACGATTAGTCAAGGTTATTACCTCCAAAATATTATATTTATTTAAAATAATTAAATATCTAGTTGTTTTATATTCTAACGCTTGTTAAGTAATTGTGCAATATAAAAATACACTTGACGATTCATAATGGATAAAATATAATTTAAAATGTGATAATTTAATCAATAAATAGGTGAATATGTTCACGTAGTCTGAATGATATTTTTATTGGAAAAATAAGTTTATGAATTTTGTAAAAAATTTTTCTATGAAGATTTTCAAAGATAAATATAGTATTGATGAGCCTTTGAAGGATTGAGACTGTTGTAGAAAGCTATATTTTTTTTGAAAGACGATGAAACTATTGGCCATTTTTGTCAAAAGTGATTGTGAAGAATTTCTCAAAGTTTAATAATCTCTAATTTTTAAAATAAAAGGAGTGTTTTGTGTGAAAATTTTGGTTGCAGATGGGGTATCGGAAAAAGGTATCGAAATATTGAGTAAAGAGTTTGAATGTGAAATAAGAGCTAAATTACCGGCTGAAGAATTACTAGCAACAATTCATGAATATGACGGGTTAGTTGTGCGTAGCGCCAGCAAAGTTACTAAAGAAGTAATTGAAGCGGCTACTAACTTAAAAGTTATTGGTAGAGCTGGTGTTGGTGTCGATAATATTGATATTGAAGCAGCAACAGCAAAAGGGATCATTGTTTTAAATGCACCAGAAGGAAATACTATTGCTGCTACTGAGCATACTGTAGCGATGATGCTTTCCATGGCTCGCAATATTCCACAAGCTCATTCATCAGTGCAAAATGGTGAGTGGAAACGTAATCAATTTGTTGGTGTGGAAATGCGAGGTAAAACATTAGGCGTTATCGGTTTGGGGAGAATTGGTAGTGGTGTAGCAAAAAGAGCAATAGCGTTTGATATGAAGGTTATTGGTTATGATCCTTATGTTAATGAAGAACGTGCTAAAACGATGGGAATTGAAGTTGTTTCATTAGAGGAAATTTATGCTAATGCTGATTTCATTTCTGTACATATGCCGTTAACAGCACAAACAAAAGATTTAATTAATAGCGAAACAATTTCCAAGATGAAAGATGGCGTATATTTGGTAAATTGCGCGCGTGGCGGAATTATCAATGAAGCTGACTTAGCGGAAGCGGTGAAGGCAGGCAAGGTTGCTGGAGCGGCTATTGATGTATTCCCGAAAGAGCCGATTGAGCCAAATAGTCCATTATTGGGTGTTGATAAAATTGTGTTAACACCGCATTTAGGGGCGTCAACAGTAGAAGCGCAAATCGGGGTATCAGTTGACGTTGCCTATGGTATTGTAGCAGCGTTGAAAGGTGAGCCGGTAACAACTGCGGTAAATATGGCACCGGTTGCTCCGCATGTACTTAAATTTATTAAACCTTATTTCGGTTTAGCGGATCGAATGGGTAAAACTGCGGTTTCATTAGCCGAAGGGCCGATTACGAAAATTGAAGTGGAATATAATGGTGAGATTACGCAGTATGAAACTAAAATGATTAGTACTGCCGTTTTAAAAGGGATCTTAAATCCAATTCTTCAAGAGAGCGTAAACTTTGTTAATGCTCCGGGCTTAGCGAAAGATCGCAATATCCAAGTTAAAGAAGTTAAAAATGAAGCATCGGAAAGCTTTGCTAACTTGATTACGGTTAGAACTACTACGGCTAAAGGTGAAACTGTTATTCAAGGTACATTATTTGGTGAAGAAGAGCGTATTGTGGCGATTAATGGTCATAGAGTTGACGTTGATCCACATTCCAAAATTTTAATTTGTCCGCATATCAACAGACCTGGTGTAATTGGTAAAGTTGGCTCAATTATGGGTGCTGCCGGAATTAATATTTCCGGGATGCAGGTTGGTAGAACAGATATTTCAGGAACTAACATTATGGTCTTGACGATTGATAATGAAATTCCAAGTGAAGTTTTAAATGAAGTAACTGCGATTGATGGAATTTTTGGTGCGAAACTTGTTAACTTTGATATTAACTAGTTGAAATATTAAAAGGTTGCAGAAATGCAACCTTTTTTTGTATCTTTCGACAAAAAAACCAAAAAAATTACAAGACCAGATAGTCTTTGTTTTACAAATGATTTGTTTTGAAATATTATAACCTTAGCAAGTTTTTAAGGAGAGGTTAATTGAATGTTTAAAATTCCCCAGATTTTTATTTTAACGGGATTATTGTTGGTGACATCAGCTTTACAATGTTATGCAGCTGATGGCTACAAACAAGGTGCGGTGGAAGTGGAAGCAGGTGCTTCAATTGGTTCCAAGGTAGTAGGAACCAGTGATAAAATTTTAACAAAAAAAGTTCAGGCTGATGGTGATAAAGGCTATAAATATGGAATTAGTTATGGCATAAATGATAAATTTATATTACAATATAAGGGTGGGACTTTTATCACAGAACGAGCACAAGTACCACAAAAGGTAGGCGCTAATACTTTTATATTATCAGGAGTGGCTAGAGCTGAAGCGGATGAGTTTAATTTATTATATAAAGTTAACG
The DNA here is from genome assembly GCA_018052945.1 of Negativicutes bacterium. NCBI lineage: Bacteria > Bacillati > Bacillota > Negativicutes > Negativicutes bacterium. The sequence goes on from JAGPMH010000004.1 coordinate 14,308, forward strand.
ATAATGTTTCGGCAGTGGTGGGGTATTTAGATAGCAGTATTGCTTATAATGATGTTAACTTTACCTTGCCGGGTAAGATTGCCAGTGTGCCGACAGAAGATGTTAAGAGTTTTCAAGCGGGTCTGGTTTACCATAAGCCGATTAATGATAAATATACTTTTTACACCAGTGCGATTTTTGGTAAAGATATTCATACTATTAATACTGGTGTAACTTATAAAATAACGGAAGATACTTCCTTTAGTATTGGTTATGCTGAGCGGGTTTATCGTAATGTTAACTTGAAAATAGCGCTAGATGGTGTGGTTGCTGATAATAAATATCCTGTAAAATATAAGATGTCGGGAATTTCTTGTATGTTTACGCATAAATTAATATAACGGGATTAGAGATTATAAATCCTTATTATTAAACAAACATACAACAACAGTATAGGGCATACTCTGTTGTATGTTTGTTTTTTGATTTTCTGGTTTTATTTAGGTAAAATAGCAAAGTGTAGAAGGGAAGAAAGATATGTTCAAATCAATTAAGCAACAATTTATTTTTCTAAGTTCTAGTTTGGTAGTTTTTACAATGCTCATTGCCATGGCACTTAGCTATTATTGGATTTCCGACGAATATACTGCCAATATTGAAAAAAATAATTTAATTATTGCGGAAAGTTTGGCCGGCAATATCAGTCAGTTTATGAATAATGCTTATACTATTAATGCGCAGCTCGGTAATAATAGCGATATCTACAGTGGAAATAATATGAGACAAGCTCAAATTTTAAAAAATACTGTTAATGAATATCCTTTTTTTCAAGTTATTGCTGCGCATAATTTAGCTGGTGATCAGACCGCGCGGTCTAGTGGCAGTTTGGCTAATAGAGCTGACCGCTGGTGGTTTAGAAAATTTATCAATGAAAAAAAACCGTTTATCAGCAAATCCTATTTATCGTTAAATGGCAATATTCCGGTTACGACGGCGGTAAATGGAATATATAATGATGACAAATTAGTTGGTTTGATGATGGCTGACATTGATTTAAATACTATCCAAAAAATGATTGAAAAATACAAATTAGATGCTGATAGCTATGTTTGTGTACTAGATGGTGACGGGGTAGTAGTTTCACATCCCGATAGTAGTAAAATGTCACAACTGTACAATTATAAAACACAAAAGAAGATGATAAGTGGTGTGGTTGAAAATGGTCTAGCTAAGACGGAAACCGTTTCTTTCACAGTAGCACCGGAACTACAAGATATTGTAGCGAAGGTTATGAATGGTGAAAAAGGGGTTCAAGAGTACCAAGAAAATGGTGAAAGGTTTATTGCCACTTATTGCAGTATTGTGTTGCCTGGAAATTCAGAGCCGTGGAGCTTATTATTAATTCAAAAAGAAACGGCAGTGATGGCTTTTTTAAAGAGTCTTAGAGCAAAAATAATTTGGTTGACGATTTTAACATTAGCTTTGGCATTAGGGATCTCTTACTGGCTATCTAATAAATTTACTAAACCGATTAATAATTTACTAGAGGCAGCGGAAAAAGTTAAAAATGGTGACTTAACAGTGCGTATTGGCACTGAAACTCAGGTGAAGAAAAATGAGTTTGGCAGATTATCAAATAGCTTTGATGACATGCTAAATGATTTGCAGACCTTAATTTGCAAAATTTTCAATGTAACCATTGATTTGAAAAATAGTTCTTCGAATTTGATTGATATTTCTGCACATGTTGCGGCGAATAGTGAAGAATTAAGCGCAACGATGAATGTTATTAATAGTACCGTGCAACATATTAGTGCCGCTACCGAAGAAAATGCTAGTTCGACGGAGAATGTTTCTTTCAATGTTGTGAAGGTAGCAGCGAAGGTCAATGGTATTTCTGATGAGGCTAAAGAAGCTGTAGTGACAGCTAAAGCGGTTACGGAAGAAGTGAAAGAGGTTAGTACTTTAATGGAAGAGGTCTCAAAGAGTATTAATCAAGTAGCTAACTTTGCTAATGATGTAGCGTTATCTTGTGAAAGATCAATTGAAATTAGTGCAGAAGCAGAAAGCAGAGCTAGAGAAACTGATGAAATTATCAGAAGTTTAAATATAAATTCTAAACAGGTAAATAAAATTGTCGATATTATTAGCAATATTGCTGAACAGACTAATATGTTAGCACTTAATGCAACGATTGAAGCTGCTAGTGCGGGTGAGGCTGGTCGAGGTTTTGCTGTAGTAGCAAGTGAAGTAAAAGAATTATCCAGAAGAACTAGTGAAGAAGCGGGAAGAATTGCGTTACAAATTGAGGAAATGCAAAGTGATATGGATGTCGCAGTCGATATGGTCGGAAAAATTAACGAGGTTATTTTGGAATCAAAAGATATTACCAAACGCATTGCTACAGCGATTGGGGAGCAAAGTAGTGAAGAATACAAAAAAGACAAGGGTATTTCAACATTAAAGGAAGAAGTAAATCTTATTGCTAGCAAAGCACAAAATGTTGCTCAAAATGCAGTGCAAGCAACATTAGGCGTGAAAGCAATGTTAAGAAATACGGAAGAGATTGCGGAGAGTGTTGAACAAGTTGCTACTAGTACTACTGAAATCCAAGAATCGATGGCTAATATTAGTAAGGCAACACTAGAAATTGTTAAAGGAACGCAAGATATTTCCAGTAGTTTAGAAGAATCAGATGCAGCGATTGTTGATACTTCTAACAAAGCGGTAAAAGTAAGTTATTGTGCGGATGAAGCCGATGAATTAGCTTCAAGATTAAAAGAATTGGTAAGTCGTTTTAAGTTATAAATAATAGATGGGCTGAGTAGGTGATAATTAATTTATGGATCAAGAATTATTAAATGAGTTTATCCTTGAAGCAAAAGCTAATATTGATCAGATGGAAGAATTATTACTAAAGCCTGAGAGTTTGAATAATAGCAAAAAAATTGATGAATTATTTAGAGCTGCGCACAGTATTAAAGGAACAGCCGGGTTTTTTGGCTTGACAAAAGTTATGAATTTAGCGCATGTGATGGAATCAATTTTAGATGAACTGCGCGAGGGAAATTTAAAGATTAATGATGTCATTGTCGATGGATTGATTCATGCAGTGGATGTTATGCGACGGTTGTTAAATGATGAAGAAGTAGAAATTGAGAGTGTTATTGATGATTTGAAAGTTATTTTGACCACTAAAACTGAGGTTGATAACGGTAAAATCGGTGTAGCTGAACTGCAATCAGCAGCAATGCTGTGGGAACAATTGATGCAGGAAGAACAAAAAGAAGTTAAAGCGGCGGTTGAAATACCGCCACTTCCAGTTGTTGATAATAATACTGAAAAAATTTTAACGGAAGATAGTATCAGGGTTAAAGTTGGTAATTTAAATTCATTGTTAAATTTGACCGGTGAAATTGTATTAATGCGCAATCAATTACTTAGATTGACTAAAGATCCGGAAAAAAATAAGCAAGAACTAAGTGCTTTAGCAAAAAACCTTGATGTAATGATTACGAGTTTGCATAAAGAAGTTATGAAGACTAGAATGCAGCCAATTGGCACTATTTTCAATAAATTTCCACGAATGGTTCGTGAAATCGCCAAAACTTTAGGGAAGAAAGTGCAAATAGAGCTAAGTGGGTTAGATGTAAAAATTGATAGATCAATGATTGAAGCATTAATTGACCCGTTAACACATTTAGTACGCAATGCGATTGATCATGGTATTGAGTTTTCGGTGGAACGTAGTAATAAAGGGAAAAATGTAGCAGGAAAAATAACTTTACATGCTACCTATGAAAATGGCAGAGTTGTTGTTGATATTGCTGATGATGGAGCCGGGATCGATTTAAAAAAAGTTAGAGATAAAGCTTTGGATAAAAAGATCATTAAGGAAAGTGATCTTGATAACATAAAAGAACAAGAGATTGCAAACTTAATTTTTATGCCTGGTTTTTCGACAGCGATAGCGGTTACGTCTTTGTCTGGTCGTGGGATGGGGCTTGATGTTGTAAAGACTAATATTGAAAAAGTTGGCGGGCGCGTTGAGGTTTTTTCTGATAAAGATATTGGGACAACTTTTCGCTTAAACTTGCCATTAACGCTGGTGATTATTAATGCTTTTATAATTATTATTGCTGGTAAGTTTTTTGCGATACCACAAAATGAAATTAGAGAAGTAGTATTAGTTGGTGATGGTGAAAATAAAAACCGGTTCATAAAAATGTTGCAGGAGAAACCATCATTAGTGTTAAGAGGAGAGGTAATCCCCTTGGTTGGCTTAGGTCCATTTTTAGGCTTGGAAAGTGAAAGTGCTTTTAAGGAAAAACTGGATAAGGCGATGCAAGAAAGGTTTTTATTGCGGATTTTAATTATTAAAAGTGGAAAAAGTGCTTATGGGATTGTGGTTGATGAAATTCATGATAGTGAAGAAATCATGTTAAAGCCTTTATCGAAAGCTATCGGTCATTGCTTATTATATTCGGGGATGACGGTATTGGGTGATGGTAAAATTGCAATGATTATCGATACTGATGGGCTGAAAAATGCGGCTAATATTTCTTTTAAAGAATATTCAGTAAAGAAGATTGCAGAATTAAAAGATCATGATAAGGTGCTACAGGAAAAATTACTATTATTGTTTAAAGCATCCGGCAACGAAGTTTTGGGGCTTGATATGAGTTTAATATCGAGAGTACAAAAAAGTAACACTGACAACTTTATTAAGGTTGGCTCAAAATATTATTTCAAGCATAATAACGAAAATATCAGAGTTATTCGGCCGGAATATTATATTCCAATCTCCAATAATAAATGTAAGAAAAAAAATGTTTATGTGATAATTCCGAAAGATCTAAGTTATGCTACGGCGATTATTGCCGAGGAAATACTTGATACTGTTTCAGCTGATTTTGCAATAAGTCAAAATTGCGGTAAAGGGTTGGCTCTTTGTGGTAGTAAATTTATTAAAGATCAACTAATAACATTACTGAATTTGCCGGAATTGCTACAGCTTGTTACGCCAAACTATAATAGGTTGTGTAGTAATCAGGCTTTAGCTCGCAAAAAAGTTGCCAATCAAAAAATAAAAATCTTAGTGGTGGAAGATACGCAGGTTTTTGCGAAAGCTTTAAAGAATATATTAGAACAAGAGGGGTATCAGTCGGTATTAGCGCAAAATGGACTAGAAGGCTTAGCTTTATTGCAGAAAGATAATTTTAATTTGATAATTAGCGATATTGAAATGCCTAAAATGGATGGATTAGAATTTATTAAAAGTGTTAGAGCTAAAGATAAATTCAAAAATCTACCGGTGATTGCGTTAACTTCACTAGATGATGAAGAACATCGGCAAATAGCTTTAGCTGCCGGCTTTGATTATTATGAAATAAAATTAAAAGATCAAGAACTGATGAAAACCGTGAAAAAAATATTGGCTGAGGCAAGGAGTGTGATGTAAATGGCCGATATCTTAATAGTTGATGATTCAGCAGTTGCCAGAGCAGCTTTGAGAAAAATAATAACGTCATTGGGGCATAAGGTAGTAGGCGAAGCTGAAACCGGTGCTAAAGCGTATGTTGAGTATATAAGATTACGACCGGATGTTGTGACGATGGATTTAACGATGGAAGGTATGAGTGGCGCTGAGGCAACTTCGAAAATAGTTGCAACCTTTACTGACGCAAAAATAATTGTAATAAGTGCGATGGAAGAACGAGGCGTTATTATTGATGCCTTAGAGCGTGGTGCTAGACATTTTTTGATTAAGCCAATTACTCAAGAAAAAGTTAGTGCGGTATTAAATAATGTGATAGAGCAAAATCATGATATAAAAAAACATCGTGAAATGGTTCAAAAGTTAAAACGAGAAGATACCGATCACTTAGTTCGAGATTTTAAACCGCCTTATCGTATTGGTTGCGATGGCAAATTAGTAGTAGTAAATATTAATGCTAATATAACAAAAAATAGTTGTAAGACCTTGGTGACAGAGATTGAAGAATATTTGCAAGATGGTGTAATGGTATTATTTGATTTTGGTAATATCAGCAATATCAATGAACTAGTACTTAAGGATATCGATGGGTTGATGTCTAATGTATATGCTAGAGCTAGTGCAGTAAAAGCAATCTGTCGTAATATGAAATTTTTTGATAAAATTCAGTCGAACCAAAGTTTATATAATATTCAATCGGTGTTAAAGCAAATTTAATTTTTAATAAGCCTTTAAGTTCTGTTAACAGGATTTGAAGGCTTATTTGCATTTTAATTGTAATTAATGTAAAATTAAAACAAACAATTCGATGCATAAAACATGGTTGTTTGTTATTAGGAGGATTGCTATGAAAATAAGAGTAGGTTTGTTTGGCTTTGGTAAGACTGGTAAATTAGTGGCGGATGAGTTTATAAAAGATGATAATTTTAATTTAACGTGGGTTGTTAAAAATATTGATTGTGGTAATAAATATGCTTCGCGGTTGCTGGGGTATGAAGAAGATTGTGGTAAAATATTTGCTGCTAAAAATTTAGATAAAGACTTTTTTAAGAATAATGGTGTTGATGTAATAATTGATTTTTCACATCAACAAGCGTTATATTATTATGATAATGCAGCAAAATTAAAAATACCAATTATTTCGGCAGTATCTCATTATGAACAGGCTGAACTGAAAAAACTGGAAGATTATTCGCAAGAAACGGCAGTGTTATACTCACCCAATATAACTTTAGGGATAAACGTTCTAATTGTTGCAGCACAAATTTTACAAAAGATAGCTCCTCATGCTGATATAGAGATTATTGAAGAACATTTTAAAAGTAAACAAGAAATTTCAGGAACTGCTAAAAAAATAGCGAGTAATTTAGAATTAGGTAGTGAAAAAATTCATGCGATTAGGGTTGGTGGCATTGTGGGAAAACATGAAATTGTTTTTGGAATGCCAAATCAGACAATCAGATTAACACATGAGAGTATTAGTAGAGCCGCTTTTGGCCAAGGCGCTATTTTTGCAGCGAAGTTTTTAGTCGGGAAATCAGCAGGCTTATATAATATGGAATATGTTATTAGTGATATGTTTAGAAATAATATTCCGGTATATTAAAATTCCTTTGTTATCACAATGTTTTCAGTAGTATAATTTGACTATAAGCATAAATTAGAGGTGAGTATAATGTCTTGGCCTAATAATGAACAACGAGCGAAAATATATGATAATATTACGGCTGATGCTAAACCGAGTTTTTACTTTTTTGCGATGGTTGTGTTATCTTGTACTGTTGCAACATATGGTCTATTATCTAATAGTACTGCGGTTATAATTGGTGCAATGTTAATAGCACCATTGATTGGACCTATTTTAGGAGGAGCGATAGCGCTGACCAGTAATAATAATGATTTACTTAAAACCTCTATCAAAGCAGAAGTTTTAGGGGCAGTTACAGCAGTGTTATTAGCGGTTATTTTAACCCTTATTTTACCGGGATCTCATATTACAGCCGAAGTTTTAAGTAGAACTAAGCCAACAATTGTTGATTTAGTTATTGCTTTAGCTTCAGGGGTTGCTGGTACTTATGCGATGTGCGTAAAACCGCAGAGTGCAACTTTACCAGGGGTGGCAATTGCGACAGCCTTAATGCCGCCATTATGCGTTGTTGGTATTGGTTTGGCAAAGCAAGATTTTAATATTGTCACGGGAGCTTTTTTGTTATTTTTAGCCAATATGATTGCAATAAATGTTGCGGCGATAGCAACCTTTGAATTGGCGGGTTTTTCGCAGAAAAACAACTTTAATGCAATAAAGTACAGAATTATCACAACTAATAATAAAATATTTTTTTATCCAATTATTTTGTTATTAGTTATTTCAATACCATTAGCAGTTATTATGTATAAAACATATAATACTGCCAATAAAGCAGATATTATAAATAACTCTTTACGAGAAAATATTTCCAGCATTTCACCGCATTCTACCTTGATTTCAACTGATTATAATGAGGATGATGAGAAATTTGAAATAAATGCTGCTTTTCGTACAACGAAGAATTTAAGTTCGGACAACATCAGACAAATGGAAAATTTTTTAGAATTGAAATTAGGTAAAGCGGTAAAATTATATGCTGATGTCGTCTTAATTCAAAAAGTTGATAATAAAAATAGTTTAAATAGTTTTGAACAATTATTACCGAAAATTAAAGAAAAAGAAGTAGTGGAGGTTGAGAAAACTACGACTCCAGAAGATTTGATTGGTGCTGTCTTACAAGAAAAATTTATTATTTTACCGAGTGCTGAATTGTTAGGTTATGATTTTTCTTATAATAGCAATTTAGGTACGTATAAGATTATCATTAAGATAAATGCAGTTGATAAAATTGAAGAAAACCTGATAAAATCTATAAAGTCGGTATTGGAAGAAAAATTAAAACGACGCGTTGAAATTATTATCAATGTTGAAAGAAGTACTAAAGAGAAAGAACAAGGATGAGGATTTATGGCTAGACCGATGGCAGTATATTTAACAATAGCAATTGATATTGCTAATAAAATTATTAATGGCGACTTTAACCGAGGTGATAAAATTTCAGGAAGGTCGTTATTAGCTAGTCGATATAATGTTTCGCCAGAAACGATTCGTAAGGCGATTGCTATATTGAAAGAAGCAAATGTAGTCGATGTTTCGCAAGGAAAAGAAGTTACAATAGTTTCATTAGAACAAGCTAAAAATTTAGTTGAGCATAATAAAAATACGGTATATGCACATTCGTTGAAACAAGAGTTAGAAATATTGCTTAAACAAAAAGAGGATAATGATAAGTGTTTTAAAAACATTATGACTGAAATAATGAAATATTCTGATCAATTAAAAAACTTAACACCATTTAATCCAGTTGAAATAATGGTTAAAGATGAGTCTTTGGTGGTTGATAAGCCCTTAGAAAAAATTGCATTATGGCATAATACTGGAGCAACTATTGTTGCAGTTAGAAGAAATAATGAAATTATAATTTCTCCCGGACCTTATTTTGTTTTGCATAAAAATGATAAAATAGTTGTAGTTGGAACAAAGGATGTGTTTCATAGGGTTAACAAGTTTATCAATGATTAAAAGGGTTAAAGCTAATACTCATTAGCTTTAACCCTTTTAACGATTTGCAATATAAATACTGAGAATTACTAAAAATCCACCCAATAGTTGTAACGGTAAAATACTTTCATTTAAAATTAAATAACCGGAGAGAATGCCGATTATAGGGGTCAGATTAAGATAAATGGTAGTGACGGTTACATCGAGATTTTTTAAAGCAAAGCTATAGAGAAAATAACCGATGGCGGAACAAATGATGGCTAAAAATAAAATATTAGCAAAGGCTAATAAGGAAAAAGAATGCCACTGGTTAAATTCAAAGAGTGATAATGGAACAAGAAACATTGCGCCAAAGATTGTCTGGTAGGTTACTAAAAATAAAGCGGAGTGCTGAGCTTGTAAAAATTTATTAAGAATAGTATAAAAAGCCCAAGAACTCATAGCGCCAATCATAAACATATTTCCTTTAAAGGTGTCAGAAGAAAAATCAATATTGCCACTGGCTGTAACGATTAAATAGGTGCCAATTAGAGCGATAATAATGCCACAAATTTTGGACAAGGATAGTTTGCTTTTGAAAAAAATTACATCAAGGCCGATTGCTAAAATTGGTACTAAAGCGGTTATTAAAGAAGCATTGGATGCGGTTGTCAATTTTATACCGGTATTTTCGCAACAAAAATAAAGTGTGATGCCTAAAAAGCCACCGAGTGCTAATTTAGGCATTATTTTCACAGTGAGGTGATGTTTTGGCTCTATTTTATGTAAAGCAATCCATAAAAAGATACTTGTTATTAAAAATCTGAAACAGGCTGTCGTTATGGGCGGAATTTCATTAACAACAACTTTAATACTGATAAAAGATATTCCCCAACAGACTACAGTAAAGAGCATTGCCAAGTTAGCTAAAGTCTTGTTGGAGAAGGAAGTTACTTTGTTAATAAAATAAGTCATAACGCCACCAGCCTTAAAATAATATATAGTTTCATACTATACACCTTATAATAAGTAAAAGCAAGTAGTATTTTAATTAAAATATTACTTGCTTTTACTTTTTTTTCTTAAATAAAATTATAATTATTAGAGCATAGCGCTGGTGTTTAAAGCTTGAGTACTATTTAAAATAGCAATAGTTTCATTTTCTGATAAATTGCGTAGTACTTTAATGTGGTCATATTCTTTTAAATCAATATACAATTCTTCTTTTAAAAATTCTTTATTAGGCTTCGCTATTACTTTAATGGTTGGATGAAATTGTAGACCGGAAGAAATGCTTGTAACGATGGCATAAAAGCCATTGCTTAACAGTACTAATGAGCCGGGTGTAAAGATGGCTAGATTATCAAAAAAGGACTCTAGTAAGTTTATATCAAATTTTATGCCGGCTTCACTGCTCATTATTTCATAAGCTTGATATGGTGTGCGGGCTTTTTGATAAGGTCGCTCAGTTGTAATGGCATCATAGACGTCAGCAATGGCAACAATTCGGGCATATTGATGAATCTTTAAATTTTTTAAAGCACGGGGATAACCTGATCCATTAAAATTTTCGTGATGTTGAAAGGCAACGTGCATTGGGACAACTGATAAATTCCTGGTTTTCCGTAATAACTCAAAACCATAAGTAGAATGGTTCTTCATTATCTTCATCTCTTCTTCATCCAAGCGTCCCTTTTTGTTGAGGATTTCTAAAGGAACCATAATTTTACCAATATCATGTAGAATAGCTCCAAGCGCTAACTCATATAATCTTTTAGGACTATATTGGTTAATTATGCCCATCATTGTTGAAATAGCACAGACATTAACAGAATGACCAAAGGTATATTCATCAAAAGTAATAATATCACTGAGCTGAATTAGATTAGTTTTACTTTGGGAAATCTCATCGATAATATTTATAGTAACTTCTTTGATTACATCAATATCTAGTTTTTTAGTGCAAAGACATTTCTTAAAGGTATCGCCAATGCTTTTAATCGCCTTTAATCTTGTTTCTTCACGCATAATATCTTCTTGATAAAGAATATTATTGTGGCTTTTTTCAGTGAGAATATAAATTGATCTTAAGCCGATGGTTTTTAAGCGATTTATATACTGCATTGTTAAGATCATATCTTTACTTAATAATAGATTAGCGTCGGCATCATAAATGTTTTTAGCGACAACCATTCCCGGTAATAAATTGTTAACTGATATTTTTAACATGAATTAGAACCCTTTCCGATAAAGTACAGAATGAAAAAATTATTAAAATTTAATTTTTTAACAGGTTTAAACGACTGATAGTTTGAGGTTTATTGTAGATTATAGAGGTTAGACATTAAAATGAGGCATTTTGCTAAAGTAACAAAATGTCTCAGAACGTGGTTTGAAAGCTTATGAAAATAAAACGACGATAAAGTCAAATAATATTAGCTTACTGACTGATAATTTTAAGAATTATTAGTCAGAGCAACTTAAAGTTATTGTGAAATAGGTTAAAAATGTAAACATAGTTCAATATTAATATAAAAATTTTCCAGTGTATATAGGACAAAGGTTTTGTTTTATGGTAAATTAGGTGATTTTTAACGTTATTTTATAGGAGTTTGGCTGTTTAGAGTCTTATGATGGAGAAATTTGAGTTAATAGCAGTCTATTCTTAGCAATGAAAATAGCTAGCAATAGGCTGCCAAATTATTTAAGGTGATAAGAACTAGCGGTTTTTAAAATTATAGCTTATTTTTATTGACAGCGTTAAAACATCGTGATAATATCTTTAATAATATAAATACTCTTATCAAGAGTGGTCGAGGGACTGGCCCTATGACACCCGGCAACCGGCAGAAATGAATTGGTGCCAAATCCAGCAGGAAAATCCTGAAGATGAGAGAAAAGACAGCGTGATTTTGCAAACTCTTTTCTTGATGAAAAGAGTTTTTCTTTTTTGTTGGTAAATAATAAAAAAAGGAGGTTGTAGTCATGATCAAGCTTTCTAATATTCGAAAAACCTATGATGGTTCAACTTATGCGTTGCAAGGCATAAATTTGGATATAGCAAAAGGTGAAATTTATGGCATAATCGGTAAAAGTGGTGCGGGAAAGAGTACATTAATAAGATGTATCAATATGTTGGAAGCTCCAACAGCAGGTGAAGTAGTAGTAGATGGGTTAAATTTAACTAAAATGGCAGATAATCAGTTGCGATTAGCGCGTAAGGATATCGGAATGATTTTTCAACATTTTAATTTATTATCTTCTGCTACTGTGTATGAAAATGTCGCGTTTCCGTTAAAACTGAGTGGCAAAAGTGCTAAAGAGATTCAAGATAAGGTTTTACCATTGCTGGAATTGGTTGGTCTAGAAAGTAAAAAGGATCAATATCCGGCCCAATTAAGCGGTGGACAAAAACAACGAGTGGGGATTGCTAGAGCGTTGGCAAATAATCCGAAAGTGTTATTGTGTGATGAAGCGACATCAGCCCTTGATCCACAAACGACGAAGTCAATTTTAGATTTATTGAAAGATATCAATCAAAGCTTGCAATTGACAATTGTGTTGATAACGCATGAAATGCAGGTAATTAAGGAAATCTGTGATAAGGTTGCTGTTATTGAAAATGGTAAAATTATCGAACAAGGACCGGTTATTGATATTTTCAGTAAACCGCAACAAGAAACGACCAGAGACTTTATTTCCGCTATTATCAATCATGATTTACCGGAGATTTTTCAAGGAACAGAGTTTTCCCCTGAACCAATCAATAATGGTCATTTAGTATTGAGGATTTCTTTTATGGGGCATTCTACCGAAGAACCGATTATTGCAGGGTTAATAAGACGGTTTGATATTGATATTAGTATTCTTTATGGTAATGTGGATCATATTAAAACTACTCCGTATGGAACGTTATTATTAGAATTATCAGGTGATGCTGAAAAAATTCAAGAAGCATTAAGTTACTTGCAAGAAAAGCAATTAGGAATAGAGGTGATTGGTTATGTCGCAAGACATGATAATGTTGCTTCTTAAAGCGTTGTATGAAACAACTTACATGGTATTTGTTTCGACAGTAATATCGGGGTTAATTGGTATCCCCTTGGGCGTAATTTTAATTGTTACTGATAAAAACCATATTTTAGAAAGCTTACATATTAATAGATGTTTAGGTTTAATTGTTAATGCTGCCAGATCAACTCCATTTATTATTTTGATGGTGGCTATTATTCCTTTTACACGAATGGTCGTAGGAAGCTCTATTGGAACAGTGGCGGCGATGGTACCGCTTACTATTGCGGCGATTCCTTTTGTTGCAAGGCTCGTTGAAACTTCGTTGAAAGAGTTAGAATATGGGGTAATTGAAGCAGCTCAAGCGATGGGGGCGACTCCTTGGCAAATTATTACAAAAGTAATGTTGCCGGAAACAATGCCGTCGATTGTAGCGGCACTAACCAATACTATCATTAATTTAATCGGTTATTCGGCAATGGCAGGAGCAATTGGCGGTGGTGGCTTAGGTGACTTGGCAATTAGATATGGTTATCAGCGTTTTCAGCCAATGGTAATGTTAGCAACGGTTATTATTTTGATTATTCAAGTACAATTGGTTCAATCTGTGGGTGATTATATTGCTCGCAGTTTAAATAAAAAATAAAAAGAAAATGAGGGATGTTTAATGAAAAAGATTAGTTTAATCCTTACTGCTTTACTTGTAAGTGCCTTGGTCTTAGTTGGATGTGGAAAAGCGGATGCTCCAAAAACCTTAAAGGTTGGTGCAACGGCAGTTCCGCATGCAGAAATTTTACAAATTGTTAAACCGATATTGGCTAAAGAAAATGTTAATTTGGAAATAGTGGAAATGTCTGATTATGTTACACCTAATCTAGCAGTGGCTGATAAAGAATTAGATGCTAACTTCTTTCAACATACTCCTTATTTAGAAAAATTCTGCAAGGAACGTAATATAAACTTAGTGAATATTGCTGGAATTCATATTGAACCAATGGGAATTTACTCTAAAAAACTTAAAGGGATTAATGAATTAGGACATAATATGGAAGTGGCAATTCCTAATGACCCGACTAATGGTGGTAGAGCCTTAATGTTATTGGCGAAAGCTGGTCTTATTACATTAAAAGAAGGTGCTACTACTAATGCAACGGTAGCTGACATTGTAGAAAACTCAAAACATATTAAAATTACTGAATTAGAAGCACCGCAATTACCAAGAGCATTAGACGATGTTGCATTAGCGGTTATTAATACAAACTATGCGTTAGAAGCTGGGTTTGTACCGACTAAAGATGCTTTAGCAATGGAAAAAGGTGATTCACCGTATGTAAATATTCTTGTAGCTAGAGCTGGCGATGAAAATAGAGAAGATTTGCAAAAATTAGTTAAAGCATTAAAATCAGATGAAGTGAAAAACTTTATTAATGAAAAATATAAAGGGGCAGTAGTTCCTGCTTTTTAAAAATTAATGTTATAAAATAGTATTGGGGTAACCACATTAGTCTGTGGTTACCCCAATACTATTTTGATCAAAGATGATGAAATAAGTTAGTGATTAAAAAGTTATTATTTTTGTTTTTACAGCAAGAAACTAACATAATATAACTGTATTTTCCTATTTTGCTAGTTTTAAAAAATAAAATGCTAAAAACTTTAAAAGTTTGCAGGACTTTTGGAAAAAAAACAAAATACTTAATAACGGTATTTGTTTAAAAAAAGCAAATATACTTGTAAACAAGGATGGGAGAGGGATATGGTAAGAAAATTTCGTTTAACAGAAAGTCAAGTAAAGCAATTGGCGGCAAAATATTCAACGCCGTTATTATTGTTGGATGAGGATCAAATTGAACATAATTACCGTTTTTTAAAGGAACATATGCCAAAAGTTAAGGTTTTTTATGCGGTGAAAGCTAATCCTGATGAGCGGATTATCAAGACTTTGAGTAGTTTAGGGTCTTGTTTTGATGTTGCTTCAGACGGTGAAATGCTAGCCTTAACTGATTTAGGGGTAGCGGCTGATAACATGGTTTATGCTAATCCATTTAAAACACCAAATGGTTTGGCGGTTGCTAAAAAAACGGGTGTTAATAAATTTACTTTTGATAGTGAATCAGAAATTTATAAGATGGCTCAAGCTGTGCCCGGCGGGACAGTCTTACTGCGGGTTAGAGTTGATAATCCTAAGGCACTGGTTGATTTAAATAAAAAGTTTGGTGCAGCACCGGAAGATACAATCAAGTTACTGGGTTTAGCGAAAAAATCTGGTCTAGATGTTGGCGGGCTGTGTTTTCATGTTGGTAGTCAATCACCGACAGCGGAGGCTCATGTTGAAGCATTGAAAATTTGTCGCAGATTATTTGATGAAGCGAAAGAAGCTGGTTTTAATTTGCGGATTTTAGATATTGGTGGTGGTTTTCCAATCCCGACCATTGATACTGATATTGATGTTAAAGAGATGATGCAAGAAATTAATGTTAATATAGAAGAACTATTTCCTGATACGGAAATTTGGGCTGAACCAGGAAGATATATTTGTGGTACTGCTGTTAATTTAATCACCAGTGTAATTGGTACGCAGGAACGCAATAAGCAACAATGGTACTTTTTGGACGATGGTTTGTATGGAAGCTTTTCCGGTGTTATTTTTGATCATTGGGATTTTGAATTAGAATCATTTAAAGATGGCGACAAGAAGCCGGTAACTTTTGCTGGTCCTAGTTGTGACTCTCTAGATGTTTTATTTAGAGATAAAATGAGCGTGGATTTAAATATTGGTGATTTATTGTTAGTGCCTAATTGTGGTGCTTATACATCAGCGTCAGCGACGGTATTTAATGGCTTTGCAAAAACGCCAATTTTATCGTGGAAAGAAGTCAAACAAGAAATAATTTAATGATAATAAGCACTTATCGATAAACGGTAAGTGCTTATTTGTTAATAAAAGCCCAAGTTATCCCCAAACTTATCCCCAAAGTTGGGAGTAATGTGGATAAGTTATAGGAAAAGTAGCAAAAATAGTCTTTTTGAAAATTATTGCTGTGGATAAAATTTATTTTATAGTAAAATAGTACTAAAATTTAAAACTACCATAAATTTTGTGATAAAATGATATTATTGAAATATTATAAATTTTATTTATAATAGCGGTTAAAATTAAAGAAAAGTAGGCTAAGTATGTGAGAAAAGGGAAGAATTTAGACTTAAAATTATTAGACAAGGTTATAAAAGATACTGTTGATGCGATGGAAAAAGGCAAAGAGCAGATTTATGATATCTATGAAGCGGCAGAGAGTGAAGTTTTACATGTTGCCAAAGACATTGACAAAATCAGAGAAGAAACGAATAAGATCATTGTCAAAGTTGATCTTTTAGAAAAAGCTGAAAAAAAAGCACGGGCTGATTTGGTCATTGTTAGCAGTAATTTTAATCTATATTCAGAAGAGAAAATAAAACAATGTTATGAAAATGCTCAAAAATTGCAAATACAGCTAGCGGTTATGCGAGAACAAGAACAAAATTTGCGGCGCAAGCGTGATGAGCTAGAGGTTAGATTAAAGCAATTGCAAGGAACGGCGGAAAAAGCTAAACAATTGGTGTCGCAAGTCGGAGTGATGTTAGGGTTGCTTTGTGCTCAAATGGGTCAAGTTGCTGATAAAATTGAAACTTTAAATCAAGATAAGATTTTGGTGCCAAGTATTATTAAAGCACAAGAAGATGAACGCTTAAGAATATCACGAGAAATTCATGATGGTCCGGCACAAATGATGGCTAATATTGTCTATCATGCGGAAATTTGTGAGCGTTGGATTGATAAAGATAAAGATAAGGCTAAAAAGGAATTACAAGAACTGCGTAATTTGGTACGCGGTTGCTTAAGTGAAACTAGAGATATAATTTTTGATTTAAGACCAATGGCACTTGATGATTTAGGGTTAGAGGCTGCCACGACAAGGTTTATTGAAACAATTAAAGTTCGCTATGGTATTGATCTTAAGCTACGGTTTTTTGGGATGCCGAAACGATTGCCTAATCACATTGAAGTTAGTGTTTTTAGGGTGATACAAGAATCAATAAATAATATTGTGAAGCATTCTAAGACCACAGAAGCAAAAGTAAGTTTAGAGTTTAATGATGAATTTTTGATTATTCATATTGAAGATAAGGGCATTGGCTTTGCGGTTGATGAAAAAAATCAGTCTAGTTCCAGTTATGGGTTAATTGGGATGAGAGAGAGAATTAAATTACTACATGGTAAGCTGAAGATAAGTAGTGAAGCTAATAAAGGCACTAAGCTAGAAATGGTGATACCGCTAAAATAAGGAGAACAATAAATAAAATGTTAACACAAAAGATAGCGCCGATATACCAAGCTTTGAAAAATTATATTAAAGATCAGGCGTTGGCTTTTCATACGCCGGGGCATAAACAAGGTCAAGGGGCGAGTACAGCTTTAAAAAAAATGATGAGCAGTGAAAGTTTATTAATGGATGTATCCTTGATGGCGGAACTAGATGATTTGCATGAACCGCAAAGTTATATTAAAGATGCCCAAGCTTTAGCGGCACAATTATATCAAGCTGATAGTAGTTATTTTGTCATTAATGGTACAACTTGTGCGATTCAGGCAATGATTTTAGCAAGCGTAGGACGTAATGATAAAATTTTAATTCCTCGTAATGCCCATTCTTCGGTTATAGGGGGCATTATTTTAGCTGGAGCGCAGCCACTCTATTTAGAGCCTGAAACAGATGAAATGTTAGGAATAGCGATGGCGGTAAGTCCTGAAACTATTGAAGAAGCATTATTGAAAGAACCGGATGCTAAGGCGGTATTGATTGTTAATCCTACTTATTATGGTGTCGTCGCAGATATCAAAAAAATAGCAAAGATTGTTCATAGTCATAATAAAATTTTATTGGTGGATGAGGCGCACGGGCCACACCTTATTTTTAATGAAAAGCTGCCAATATCAGCGCTGGAAGCAGGTGCTGATATTGTAGCACAAAGTACGCATAAGATCTTAGCAGCAATGACACAATGTTCAATGCTACATTGTCGGCATGACAATATTGATGTAGTAAAACTCGAAAAAGTACTAAGTCTACTGCAATCAACCAGTCCTAATTATTTGTTATTGGCTTCTTTGGATTTGGCAAGGCAACAAATGGCGACAAGTGGAAAAGAGCTCTTAGATAAAGCCATAACCTTAAGTTGTAATTTAAGGCAGGCCATTAATCAGATTGAAGGATTGAGTTGTTTTGGTCGTGAAAAAGAGAATATATATGATTTAGATTGTACTAAAATAACGGTTAGTTTCAAGGGGTTGGGGCTAACCGGTCTGCAAGCTGAACAAATTTTGCGCAATGATTATAAAATACAAGCAGAATTAGCAGATGCTTATAATGTGCTATTTATTATTACTATTGGCGATGATGAAGCTTCGGTCCAGACTTTGTTAGGTGCTCTTAGGGCGATGGCTGTTAAATTTCAAAATACCGTAAACCATGACCTTGAAATTAAGTTGCCACAAATTCCACCTCAAGTTATTTTTCCTCAAGCAGCTTTTTATGCTAGTAAAAAAAGTCTGGCTTTTAAGGACGCTATCGGTGCAGTTTGTGGTGAAACGATAACATTTTATCCCCCGGGAATCCCCATAATTTGTCCGGGCGAAGAAATAACCATTGATATTTATGAGTACTGCCAAAAGATGGTTCAAGCCGGTTACAAAGTAGTGGGACCGGTTGATTGCAAATTAGAACAGATTAGAGTGGTGAAATAAATGACCGGTAAACTTATTATTATTGAGGCTGGCGATGGCTGTGGCAAGGCGACGCAGGCACAAAAACTATATCAAAGATTACAAACAGAGGGCTTAACAACGAAGAAGGTTGAATTTCCTGACTATAACAGTGACTCATCAGCCTTGATAAAAATGTATCTAAAGGGCGAGTTTGGTAAAGCGGTTAATGATGTCAATGCTTATGCTGCTTCGACTTTTTATGCGGTAGATCGCTTTGCTTCATATAAGACAAAATGGGAAGATGATTATTTAGCCGGTAATTTTATAATTGCTGATCGTTATACGACCTCTAATATGGTGCATCAAGCGATAAAAATTAAAGATGAGAAGGAACGAGAAACTTATCTAGACTGGTTATGGGACTTGGAGTTCAAGAAGTTTAAGCTACCAATACCTGACTTGGTAATTTTTTTGGAAATGGCACCAGAGTATAGTTATAACTTAGTTAATGAGCGGGCGATAACGGAAAATAGTATTAAAGATATTCATGAGCAAGACGCAAAGTATTTAGCAGAATGTTATAATGGTTATTGCCAAATTGCGGAAAAGTATAATTGGCAGAAGGTAAATTGTATTGCTGATAGTAAAATAAGGACTATTGATGATATTCATACCGAAATATATCAAATAGTTGCAGAAAAATTTTCGTTATAAATAAAAACCAAAAGGCTCGTTATAAAGAGAGCTTTTTGGTTTTTATTATTATTAAAGGATAAGTTAAAGTCGATAATTATATTAAGGATATATTTTATGGTGGAGAATGTTTGCTAATTTAAGATAAAGCAATTATAATTTAAATTAGGTCTGTCTGTTCATCTATAAAGTATAAATTATCCAATATGGAAGGTTGGTTAGTGATGAAGATTAAAAATATGGAGGCACGAAGCTCGTTTATTGTAACGGAGCATGATAGTTCTAATAAAGTTAGCAAAAAAAATAATGTGTTTTCATCAGAACTTTTAGCTAATCAAGAAAAATATTCTAAAGATAAACTTAATGCATTACTAGAAAAAATAGATAAACAAGGAGCTCGGTTAACAGAGACTCCAACTTATTCTGAGTTAAAGTCATATCGGGATTTAGTAAGAACGTTTGTTAACGAAGCGGTTTCTAATATGTACTCTTTGGAAACCCAACATGGCTGGGATCGTCAAGGGCGACAAAAAGTTTATACTATTGTCAAAAAAATTGATGATACTTTAGAGTCGATGACTGAAGATATTAGGTCAGGGCAAGAACGTGGCCTTAATATTGCTGCCAAACAAGATGTAATTAGAGGAATGTTAGTTGATCTATATATGTGAGGTATTTCATTATGAATTGGCTGGATATTGTAGGGCATGAAAATAATATAAAATTATTAAAAGGAATGTTGGATAAAGATGCAGTTCCCCACGCCTTATTATTTGTTGGCCCTGAGGGGATCGGCAAATTTCAATTAGCAAAAGTTTTAGCTAAGACCTTGCTTTGCCCGAAAGTAGCTTCTTCTTGTCAGGATTGCCAGCAATGCTTAGTGGAGCCGGTTGATCAAAATATTGATTTAGTTATTATTAAACCTGATAATGATGTTATCAAAATAGAGCAAGTAAGAAAATTACAGCAAGATTTAATTTTGGGTCCGCATAAGGCGAAGCGGAAAGTTATAATTATTGATAATGCTGATAAAATGACTGTTCAGACCGCTAATAGTTTACTAAAAACGTTGGAAGAACCGGCTAATAATATTATCTTTATTTTAATAGCGACCAAGCCAGAAGCGTTACTGGATACTATTAAGTCGCGGTGCCAAATTATGAATTTTCAGCCGATTTCACCGAATATTTTAGAAAAATATTTAGTTAACGAAAAAGGGGTTTCATTAGCGGAGGCGGCGGTCGTTTCTAGAGTATCCGGTGGTCGTATTAGTAAAGCGTTGGAGTTATTGAGCGAAGATGGGCTAATTATGCGTAAATTGGCATTTAAAATAGTTAATGCTTTGCCAAAAATGAGAAAAACCGAAGTTTGGGAATATGGCAATAAAGTAGTGGAATTAGAACGAAGCCAAATTGTTGAATTGCTAGTACATGTGAAGATGTTACTACGTGATATTTTAATATTGCATTATGATGAGCAAGATACTTTGCTTTATAATATTGATTTAACAGCTGAACTTAAAGAACAGATAAAATATTGGTCTGATTACCAATTGGTCTGGGTTCAAAAAGAAATAGCAAGAAGTATTCAAGCGATTGAAGCCAATGCTAATCTAAAATTAATTATTGAAGCTATGCTGATAAAAGTTATCGATGAGTTACAAAGGAGGTAAAGATTTGTTATACAATGTTGTAGGAGTCCGCTTTAAAAAGGCCGGAAAAATATATTATTTTGATCCGGGAGATTTTAAAATTACGGATCAAGATGCGGTTATTGTTGAAACTGCCAGAGGGGTGGAATTTGGCCAAGTTGTTTTAGGTCCAAGACAGGTGCCACGTAATAAGGTGGTATTACCGTTAAAGACAGTACAAAGAATTGCTACGGCCGGAGATAAAAAGCAAGTTGTACTTAATGAACAGAAAGAAAAAGAAGCTTTTGAAATTTGTGAGCAAAAAATTGTAGCGCACAATTTACCGATGAAGCTAATTGAAGTAGAATATACTTTTGATGTTAATAAAATTATTTTTTATTTTACGGCAGAAGGACGAATTGATTTTCGTGAATTAGTAAAAGATTTAGCCGCTGTTTTTCGTACAAGAATAGAACTTCGTCAAATTGGTGTCAGGGATGAGGCCAAATTGATGGGGGGAGTGGGCTGTTGCGGTCGTTCGTTATGTTGTGCTACCTTTTTAGGTGATTTTGAGCCGGTATCAATTAGAATGGCTAAAGAACAAAATTTATCACTTAATCCCACCAAAATATCAGGGATTTGTGGTCGCTTGATGTGTTGCTTGAAATATGAAAATGATTGTTATGGTGCAGCTTGCAAGAAAATTATAGCTCCAACGGCGGGACGACGCGTTGTTACAGTGGACGGTGAAGGGAAAGTTATTGCCGTTAATAGTGCGAAAAAGAATGTTACAGTACTACTGGATGATAATAGAACGTTAGTTGTTCCTTGGGAAGAAGTAGTTGAAAAGGACGATGAATAAGGTTTGTTTGAAAGTTAATGAGCGTCTTGATGATTTACTGATAAAAAAATTAAAAATAATTCAAGATGAAACGGAATTTTGTTTTTCGATTGATGCAGTACTGCTGTCGCATTTTACTACGTTTAAAAACAAAGCGAAGGTTGTCGATTTAGGAACTGGAACAGGTATTATTCCGTTATTGTTATCTGCCAGAGGGTTTAATGAGGTGGTCGGGCTTGAACTTAATCCTAAAACTGCCGATATGGCTCAGCGGAGTTTTGCTTTAAATAATCTTAGTGATAACCTGAAGGTTTTGAATATTGACTTAAAGGAAGCGACAACTTATTTACAAGCTAATCATTATGATATTGTCACCTGTAATCCACCGTATTGGAGTAAAGATCAAGGGAAAATTAGTGATAATAAAAATATTGCAATGGCGCGACATGAATTAACGGTAACTTTAGAAGAAATTATTAAAACAGCCCGGCGGTTATTAAAATACCACGGGCGTTTTTCCATGATACATTTACCAGAACGATTAACAGAGATTATGACGTTACTGGCAAAATACAAAATTGAGCCAAAAAGGTTGCAATTAGTGCAACCTTTTATCAATAAAAAGCCCAATCTAATAATGATTGAGGGGATTGTTGGTGCGAAGAGTGGGCTTGAAATTATGGAACCTTTTATTATATACAAGGAAGATAATACTTATACTGAGATGCTAAACCAATATTATATGGCAGCAGTAGAAGATTAATAGGTACAAATCATGACTAATAGTGGTATATTATATCTTTGTGCAACCCCCATCGGCAACTTAGAGGATATGACTTTTCGTAGCATCAGGATATTAAAAGAAGTTGACTTGATTGCCGCGGAAGATACTCGTCATACTATCAAATTATTGAATCATTTTGATATTCATACACCGTTAACCAGTTATCATGAACATAATAAATTATCTAAAGGGCCGGAGTTAATAACAACCTTGTTGGAAGGCAAGAGTGTAGTAGTGGTCAGTGACGCCGGTTTACCGGGGATTGCCGATCCGGGCAGTCACTTAGTATCATTAGCGATAGAACATAATATTGTTGTAACACCTATTCCTGGGGCAAATGCAGCGCTATCAGCACTTATTTGCTCCGGGCTTGATACTACTATGTTCAGTTTTATTGGTTTTTTGCCGAAAACAAATAAAAAAAGAAAAGAATTGCTAGAACAATTAAAAGAAGAGGAAAAAACTTTATTATTTTATGAGTCGCCACATCGCATAAAAGATACTTTAGCTGAGTTGGTTAATATTTTAGGTAATCGTAAGGTGGTAGCAGCGCGTGAACTGACTAAAAAATTTGAAGAATTTTTACGGGGCGATGTGGAGTATTTGATAAAATATTTCAAGGAAAATCAGCCACGGGGTGAATTCACCATTGTTGTAGAAGGATTTAATCAAGAAAAACAGGGCTTAGAAGAAAGTAACGAACCTCTGAGTACAGCTGATATTTGTGATTTAGTGCAAGCTTTAGTACAAGAAGGCGTCGATAAAAAAACAGCTATTAAAAAAATAGCTGTAAAACTTAATCTTTCGCGCCGAGATGTTTACCAAACTATGTTGGAAGCAGAAAAAAAAGAAGACATTAATTGATAAATCAATCAATGTCCTAAAAGGTATAAAGGAATGTAGGTTATGCTGTTGGGTTGCTAACTGCGCTAATGCACTCATGACAAATATTTTTGCCTTTGTGATTAACAACGTCGCCGGCATTTCCGCAGAATACGCAAGCGCAAGCTGGCTCGTATTTACGAAGAACAATACGATCTTGATCCACGTAAATTTCTAAAGCATCTTTTTCTTCAATAGATAAAGTACGACGAAGTTCGATTGGAATAACAACTCTTCCTAATTCATCCACTTTTCTAACAATACCAGTTGATTTCATATAAAATCGCTCCTTTGCTTTCAACAATGTTCGACAAATTCTGTCTGACTAAATAATACCAAATATAACAGTAGGTGTCAACCCTATTTTTTACAAAAAATCATAAAAATATATTGATTTTCATTTAATTTAGAATTAATATGGCGAAAAATGTCGAAAAGTCATTTAAATATCCCGTTTTAAGGGAAATTATTATAGATAATATAAAATTGAAAAAGTGAGGTTTTTGGTAAATGGAAAAAGAAACATTCTATATTTCGACACCGATTTATTACCCTAGTGATAAATTGCATATTGGACATGCATATTGTACGACCATCGCAGATTCGATGGCGCGATATAAAAGATTAACTGATGTTGATGTTTTATTTGTTACGGGCTCCGATGAGCATGGGCAAAAAATTCAACGCAAAGCGGCCGAACAAAATATTACGCCGAAAGAATATGTTGATAAAATTGTGGCAGGGTTTCAAGCATTA
Source organism: Negativicutes bacterium (assembly GCA_018052945.1). Lineage (NCBI taxonomy): Bacteria > Bacillati > Bacillota > Negativicutes > Negativicutes bacterium. The sequence continues at coordinate 38,692 of JAGPMH010000004.1, forward strand.
TGGGAAAAATTAAATATATCAAATGATGAGTTTATCAGAACAACGGAAAAGCGTCATTATAATGTAGTGCAAGAAATTTTCAAAAAGATTTATGACAAAGGCGATATTTATAAAAGTACTTATGAAGGATTATATTGTACGCCTTGTGAAACTTTTTGGATTGAGCGTCAATTAGTTGATGGCAAATGTCCGGATTGTGGTCGTCCGGTGGAGACAGTACAAGAAGAAAGTTATTTTTTTAGAATGTCTAAATATCAAGATCGACTATTGCAATTTATTGAAGATAATCCTGACTTTATTCAACCGGTTAGCCGAAAAAATGAGATGATTAATTTTATTAAAGGCGGTTTAGAAGATTTATGTATTTCTCGAACCACTTTTGATTGGGGAATTCCGGTACCGATTGACAATAAGCATGTTATTTATGTTTGGTTTGATGCATTATCAAATTATTTAACGGCGGCGGGCTATCTGAGTGATACTGAAAAATTTAATAAGTTTTGGCCGGCCGATATTCATTTAGTAGGTAAGGAAATAGTGAGATTCCATACTATTATTTGGCCGATTATTTTAATGGCATTAGAGCTGGAATTGCCGAAAAAAGTATATGGTCATGGGTGGTTAGTTGTTGATGGTGATAAAATGTCAAAATCAAAAGGCAATGTTATTGATCCGGTAGCATTAATTGATGAATTTGGTGCAGATTCTATCAGATATTTTTTATTACGGGAAATTAACTTGGGCTTAGACGGTAATTTTTCGCGAGAAGCTTTGATCCAAAGGATTAATGCTGATTTAGCTAATGATTTGGGTAATTTGTTACACCGCACATTAAGTATGGTTAATAAATTTAATGGCGGCTTAGTGAAAAACACTAAAGTTTTGGAAGATGTTGATACAGAATTAATAGCATTAGCACAAAATACTGTGAAGCAATACCAAGACAGTATGGATAAAATGGAAATAAGTGTAGCGATCAGAACGGTGTGGAATTTAATTAGTCGTTCTAATAAATATATTGATTTAACTGGACCGTGGGCATTGGCGAAAGATGAGAGCAAACAAGAACGGTTACAAACAGTTATGTATAATTTGATTGAGAGCTTGCGTATTATCAGTGTATTAATAGCACCGTTTATGCCTAATACAGCACCGAAAATATGGAAACAATTGGGGCTTGGTGAATTTTCTAAAGTTAAATTTAAAGATATTAAAGAATGGGGTACAGTTATGACAGAAACTAAAGTAGAGCAACCTGAACAAATTTTTCCGCGTATTGAGGAAGAAAAGGCAGAGGCAGTAGCTAAGACGGTTGTACCAGCAGTGGTTGAACAGAAAAAAGACGAAGTTGAAATTACAATTGATGAATTTGCTAAAGTTGATTTAAGAGTAGTCAAGGTTTTGGCGGCGGAAAAGGTAGAGAAAGCTGATAAGCTTTTGAAATTAAAAGTTGACTTGGGGACAGAACAACGTGAAATTGTTTCCGGCATTGCCAAACATTATGCACCGGAAGAGTTAGTGGGAAAAAATGTGGTAATGGTAATAAATTTAAAACCGGCGAAGATTCGTGGTATCGTTTCACAGGGGATGGTGTTGGCAGCTTCTTGTGGTGATGAGTTGAAAGTTGTTGAGGTTGAGATGCCGGAAGGAAGTAAGGTGAAATAATTCATGTTGGTGGATTCACATGCCCATTTGGATGATAGTGCTTATGCTGAAGATTTAACTGCGGTTATTCAAAGAGCTAAGGAAAATGGTGTTAGCAGAATAATTAATATTGGTGCAGATATGGATTCGTCGGCAAAGTCGCTTGAACTTAGTGAAAAGTATGAACAAATCTATGCGGCAGTAGGTATTCACCCGCAAGATGTGGTCAATGCTAAGGCTAAAGATTATGATCAATTGGCAGCATGGCTAAAGCTGCCAAAGGTTGTAGCACTGGGCGAAATCGGGCTAGATTATTATTATGATGATGGAGCACCAAGAGAACTACAACGCAAAATATTTATAGAACAAATTGATGTTGCAAAACAGATGAATAAACCGATTGTTGTACATAATCGTGATGCGCATGGTGATGTGATGGATATTTTGAAAAAGGAAGCTAAAGGTCTAACCGGTGTTATGCATTGTTATTCTGGTAGCTGGGAAATGGCAAAAGAACTGATTAAAATGAATTTCTTTTTATCAGTAGGAGGGCCGGTAACTTTTAAAAATTCAGCGAAATTGCCGGAAATTGTTGCTAAAATCCCATTAGAATACTTATTATTAGAAACTGACTGTCCTTATTTAACACCGCAACCATACCGTGGTAAGCGCAATGAGCCGGCTTATATTAAAATAATTGCCGAAAAAATAGCACAAATTCGTAATATAACAGTGGAAGAATTAGCTGTAACAACTACTGATAATGTTAAAAATCTCTTTGGCATAAAATAAGTGGCAAA
>JAGPMH010000004.1:41235-58697 GCA_018052945.1 Negativicutes bacterium
CACAATAATCGGTGCAATAGTAATGTTTGCTATTTACATTGGTTTTTCGATCATTACTTTTGGTTTTGGGTTGGCATTTTTATTTTTGTTAAATCCACTGTGTATGATTTGGGCGGCGATTGCTGCTAATTCTTATAATAAGAAACTTATGGCAGAAGTTAATAGTTAATAAAGAAAAATTGAATTGCAATTTAAGCTAAAATCCTTGTATTTTTACAAGGATTTTAGCTTTTTTATAGCGAAACTGTTCTAGATAGAGTTTATTCAGGGAGGATTATATTGTGAGGTTTATTCATACTTCAGACTGGCATTTGGGACGGCTGTTTCACGGGAAACATCTAACGGAAGATCAAGCTTATGTTTTAGAACAGTTTGTAGCTTTAGTGGCGGAAGTTAAGCCGGCAGTTATTATTATTGCCGGTGATATTTATGATAGAGCGGTTCCGCCGATTGAGGCGGTAGAATTATTAGATAATGTTATTTCAAAAATTTTATTAGAACAAAAAGTACCGATTATTATGATCGCCGGAAATCATGATAGCTCGGAACGCCTAGGGTTTGCCAGTAAATTATTGTCGCAAAACGGGTTACATGTTTATGGAAATCTAACTAAAGATGTTGAACCGGTAATTTTAACAGATGAACATGGGCCGGTTTACTTTTTGCCGTTTACTTATGCTGAGCCAGCCTTGGTTCGAGCGGTTCACCAAAACGAAACTTTAACATCACATGAGTTATGCATGGATTTTTTGGTGCAAAAATCCTTAGATAAAGTCCCGGCGAAAGCTAGAAGGGTAGCGATTGCGCATGGTTTTATTGCCGGTAGTAGTGAGAGCGAGTCGGAACGACCATTATCAGTGGGAGGGAGTAGTAATATTAGCAGTAATATTTTCAAAAAATTTCACTATACGGCGTTAGGTCATTTGCATAATAGTCAAACTGCGGGTGATAAAAATATCTGTTATAGTGGTTCATTATTGAAATATTCATTTGATGAGTATAAGCAAGAAAAAGGCATTAATATTGTGGATTTAGATGCTACCGGTGACAGTAAAATCACTACAGTAAGTTTGCAACCGCAATATGATGTAAAGAAAATTAAAGGGAAATTTATTGAGATATTAAAAGATGACCTTAAATTTCCACCAAGTACCGATTATATGGCGGTAGTGTTGGAAGATGATAAGCCGATTTTAGATATTCACGGACAATTAGAAAAAAAATATCCTAATTTATTGCAAATAGAACGAATTAATTTACAGAAGGTAGCTGACATAACAGATCAAGCAGATTATCGTAATAAATCAGAACAAGAATTATTTGAAGCTTTTTTTGAACAAATGACCGGTAATAGTTTAGATAATAAAGAGGTTAAAGAATTTAGTGAGGCTTTGGAAGAATTGTTGGCGAAGGAACGGGAGGCTAAAATATGAAACCGTTAATGCTGAAATTTAGTGCCTTTGGACCGTACTTAAATCAACAAGTTTTAGATTTTACCGAACTTAAAAATAATTCATTTTTCTTAATTCACGGTGCAACCGGAGCTGGAAAAACAACAATTTTAGATGCAATGTGTTATGCCTTGTATGGTGATTCCAGTGGTAATTTAAGAGATGGTAAAAATATGCGGACAAATCAAGCGGATATTAATGTCGCAACTGCCGTTGAATTTTGTTTTATGATTGGAGCGAAAACTTATACCGTTTTCCGTAATCCGGAGCAAGAACGACCGAAAAAGCGTGGTGATGGTACAACTTTACAACCAGCTGATGCAACTTTATATGAAAAAATTAATACAGAAGAAAAATTACTAACAACAGGCTATAGCAATGTTACGATGAAAATTGAAGAACTCTTGGGTTTTAAAAGTAATCAGTTTCGGCAAGTGGTGTTATTACCACAAGGTGAATTTCGCAAATTATTACTAGCAAACTCCTTGGAACGACAAGAGATAATGCAGACACTTTTTAAGACGGATCTTTATAAAAAAATAGAAGAAACTCTAAAAGAAAAAGCTAAAGCCAAAGAGCAAAACATCAAGACGTTAATAGATAAAAATAATTTTATTTTGCAAGAGTTAGACAGCAATGATTTGCAGGAAGTACAAGAGAAAATAACGCAGTTAGCGCAGGAAATTACTGCAGGTGAAAGCAATAATAAAGAGTTGTTATTACAAAAAAATAATCAGCAAAAGCTTTTGTCAGAGGCTACTGTAATTAAAGAATATTTTAATAATTTACAGGCTGCTATCGCCGAACAATCAGCAGTATCTTTATTAGAGCCTAAGGTTGAAGAATATAGAATTGTTTTCAATAAAGCACAACAAGCTAATAGTTTAGTTGATTTTGAAAATCAATTAGTTAAGTTGGAGGTAGAACTAAGAACAGTTACTGCTAATATAACCAAAGAAGAGCAAAAGCTAGATCTGATTACAGAAAATTTGGGTAAAAGTCAAAAAGAGTTAAAGCTAGCCCAAGACCAAGAGCCAGAACTAAAAGAACTTGCTAAAAAGTTATTATATTTGGAAGATATGCAAAAAAAGCTCAAGGAAATTACCACGTTGAGTCAAGGGCTGGCACTAAAACAGAAGCTTTATCAAACAGCAGTAAGTGAAAAAAAGATATTGGAAGATGAAATTCTCGGAACTCAAGAAAAGTTACAAGAACTTAAAGGTAAAATAGAACAATTACAAGAACTAGCCAGCCAGATTCAATTACAACAACAAAATTTACTGCACAATAAAAAGCTTGTGGAAAAACTAAAATTGCTAGAAGAACAACAACTCCAGGTGGAGCAAAAAAAACAAAACTTAGTAACAGTGCAAGAAATTTATAATAACGTGGCTAATGAATATCAAGCTGAGAATACAAAAGTGTTGTTATTACGCGAAAATTTCAGATTATGTCAGGCGGCACTGTTAGCACAAACTATTAAGGAAAATAAACCTTGCCCGGTTTGTGGTTCGCTAAATCATCCTCAATTAGCAACTAGTGCGGTAGTCGTTGAGGCTAGTGTGCTGGAAGCTGCGGAACAGAAACTACAAGTTTTGGAGCAAGCGAGAATAAAACAGCAACAACAATTATATGATGTTAAAACCGCACATGATGTGTTAATAAAATCACAGGAAGTTTTGATAGAGGAATTAAGTGACAATAAGTTTTCCCTAGAAGAATTGTTAGCAAAGGAACAATGTCTTCAAAGGGCGTACCGTGATGCTAAGCAAGCCGAACAGCAACTGCTGGAAGAAAAAAAAGAATACGCTAAACTGGAACAAGTATTGCTAAAAAATAATGAAAGCTTAGTAAAAATCAGCAATACTTGGCAGGAAAGAAAAACAGCATTTGAACAAGCTCAAGCAATTATTAGCGAAAAAGAGCAGAGCTTAGGTGCTGATTATCAAGATCAAGAAATGATTTTAAAAGAGCAACGGCACTGTGAAAACAAAGAGCTTCAAATAAAACAAGCTCTTAATAAATATCAAGCTGAAGTTGAACAATATCAACAACAGCAAACAAAAAGTAGAGCCACTTTAGAGAGCTTAAGAGAGTTTTTGCAAACTTTAACACAAAAATATCAACGAGAAAATCTTGAATTCACCGAACGACTGTTACAACTAGGCTTTAAAGATCAACAAGAATATCTGGCGGCGAAAAAAGAACCAAGTTTTTGTGCGGAATTGGCACAACGACTCAAAAATTTTGATGAAAGAGCTATTGCGGCCAAGGATAATTTAAAGAAATGGACAGAGCTGACTAAAACTGTAAGGGAGCCTGACCTTAGTATTATTAAAGAAAAACTAAGTGCACTTGAAACAGCGTATAATGTTGCCTTTAGTGAACTTGAACAGCGCAAACTTGGGCAGCAGAAGCTACAGCAGAAAGCACAAGAATTGTTACTATTACAGCAAGAAATTATGAAAGGTAATAATGATTATGGCATTGTAGGAAAACTAGCGGAGATTGCCAATGGTAAAAATAATTATGGCTTAACTTTTCAACGCTTCGTTTTAAGAGCTTTATTGGAAGATGTGATAGTAGCATCCAATATCAGACTGAAAATTATGACAAGAGGTCAATATACTTTACAAGGAACCAGTGAACGGGAACGAAAAAACTCGGCCGGTGGACTTGAAATTGAAGTTTTTGATAATTATACCGGTTATGCTCGTCCTGTTGGAACCTTGTCGGGTGGTGAAGGGTTTCTAGCTTCATTAGCGTTAGCGTTGGGGCTAGCAGATGTGGTTCAAGCTTATGCTGGCGGAATTCATCTTGATACTATTTTGATTGATGAAGGGTTTGGGACACTTGATCCGGAAGCACTTGATATTGCGATAAAAGCGTTGATTGATTTACAGCGTGGAGGAAGATTGGTTGGGATAATTTCTCATGTACCGGAACTGAAAGAGCGGATTAATGCCAGATTAGAGGTTGTCAAAACAAAACAAGGTAGTAAAGCTTCTTTTAAGGTAGGATAGGAGTTAGTTATGACTTTAAAATTGTTATATGGTAGAGCCGGCAGTGGTAAAACCAAGTATTGTTTAGATGAAATTAATAATAATTTGTTAAATGCTCAGGCAGAAACTCCGCTAATATTATTAGTGCCGGAGCATACTGTCTTTAAGATTGAAAAAGAATTGGCACAATATAAAAATTTAGGAGCGTTTAGTAGAGCCTATGTGTTTGGGTTTCGGCGCTTTGCTCAAAAAATTTTACAAGAAACCGGTGGAGCGATAACGCCGCATATTACCGAACTAGGTAAAAAGTTATTGCTAAGTAAGTTATTGGCGCAACATGGTCCTAAGTTAAAATTACTTAGTACGGTGCAGTCTCAAAGAAACTTTACAGAAACTTTAAGTAAGATTATCGAAGAGTTTAAAACCTACAATTTAAGTTATCAAGAGATTGTCGATAGCACGAATGCCTTACCTGATTCGGTGTTAAAAGATAAATTAGCAGATTTAAGTTTAATTTATCGTGAGTTCTCGCAATTGATGCAAGGGCAATATCTTGACAATGAAGACTGCTTAAGGTTAGTGGCAGAGAAGTTAAAAGATGCACCTATGACTCAAAATTGTCAGGTGTGGTTAGATGGCTTTGGGCGGTTTAACCCTCAAGAACTTAATATTATTGAAAGTTTATTACAAGTCAGCAGTAGTGTTACAATTACCTTGACGATTGATGGAGAAAATTTGCAGAGTTATCGCCATGACAATGATCTTTTTAATATGCAATATAAAACCAGAAGCAAATTAATGGCACTTGCAGAAAATAATCACAGCAAAATTATTGAAGAAAGTTTAACTAAACAGTGGCGGACTAATAGTGAAACGCTACAGCATATCGAAAAAAATTTATTTAAGTTTCCGCTACAAAGTATTAGTAATGCTACTGCTATAAAAATAGTGGAGGCAGCAAATGAGAGAGTGGAGATTGAAGGGATTGCTGTTGATATTATCAGATTATGTCGTGAAGAAGGTTATCAGTGGCGCGATATTACAGTATTAGTGCGAGCTAAGGAGCGTTATAATAATTTAATTGAAACTATTTTTAAGGATTATCAAATACCGTTTTTTAGCGATAATAAAAGAGCTAGTTTGCATCACCCTTTAGCGGAATTTCTGCGATCAGCCTTAGAGGCTATTGACGGCTTTAAATATGAACCATTATTTCGCTTGTTTAAAACAGGCTTTTTTGAGGTTGAACTGGGTGAGATAGATTTACTGGAAAACTATGTCTTGCAATTTGGGATTAAGGGCAAGAAGTGGTTTGAAACTTGGTCTTATTATAAAAGGTTATCATTAGATGAAGATGATGAACTGGGCGAAGCTCAATTAGCATCTTTAGAAAAAATTAATGATATTCGCCAAAAAGTTATAACACCGTTACAAGGTTTTGAAACTAAATTTAAACAGGCGTTGAATGTTAAAGAACAAACTGTGGCATTATATGAGTTGTTGGAAACTTTGACAATACCCGAAAAATTATCGCAGTTATCAGTTGAAGCACAAATGAATAAAGATTTGGCTTTAGCGAAGGAGCATAAACAAATTTGGGATAATATTGTGGAATTGCTGGAGCAACTGGTTGCTATTTGTGGTGGTGAAAAATTTAGTTTAGATCAATATTATGATATTTTGAATGATGGTATTGATAATTTAAAATTGAGTTTAATTCCGGTTGGGTTAGATTATGTTACGGTGGCTGACTTTGAACAAAACAGCAATCAAAATGTGGCAGCGGTCTATATTGTTGGCGTTAATGAAAGCTTAATTCCGAAAAAAGCTGGGAGTGAAGGCTTGTTAAGTGATGCCGAGCGCATGAAAATGGCAGAACTGGGGTTAACGATTGGTGGCGGTATTACCGCTGAAAATTATGAAGAGTGGTTTAAAATTTACACCGCTTTTACCATTGGTAAAAAATATTTATGGGTTAGTTATGCGTTGGCAAATAGTGAAGGAGCGGGTTTAAAGCCATCGCTATTAATACATTCTTTAAAGCAAATGTTTAAATTGAAAAATATTCTTAGCTTACCGTTAGAGTTACCATTTGGAGAAGAAAAGGTGATGTTGGCAGTAAAACGTCAAGCTATCTCTAAGTTAGCCAATGCTTTGCGCAATTACAAAAGCAATGGACAACTAGCGCCATTGTGGCAAGATGTTTATAACTTTGTCTTACAAGAAGAACCAAAATTACTTAGTAAAACTTTAGCCGGGCTATTTCATACCAGAACTGATCTAAAGCTAAGTGAAAAATTAGCACAAAAATTATATACTATTGATAAAAAACTGATTGGTAGTGTGACTAGATTTGAAAAATTTCGCGCGTGTCCGTTTCAACATTTTGCCCAATATGGCTTAAAATTAAAAGAACGCCAACAATTTAGTTTTTCGGCTCCGGATTTGGGACAGTTTATTCATGCCACCTTAAAATTATTTGGTGAAAAACTACGACAAGATAAGCTTGATTGGGGGCTGGTCTCGGCGGAAGAAGCACAAATAATTTGTGAAAACATTATTAAGGAATTAGCGCCTAAATTACAAAGTGAGATTTTATTAAGTTCTAATCAATATCAATATTTACTACAAAGAATTAAGAAAACTATTATTAAATCAATATATCGCTTGATTAATTTTGCACAGGTTAGTGAATTTAAGCCGGTTGGTTTTGAAAAGTCGTTTGGCTTGGGGCAACATGATTTAAAACCGTTGGTATACCCTTTAGAAAATGGCTATACATTGGAAATAACCGGACAAATTGATCGAATTGATGCCTTAGATTATGAAGGACGAAAATATTTATTGATCATTGATTATAAAACCGGTAATGCTTATATTAATTTATCGGAAGTTTATCATGGCTTAAAATTGCAATTGCTAACATATTTACTAGTTGCACAAAATTCCGCCCAACTGTTAGTGGGTGAAGAGGCTTTACCGGCCGGAATTTTATATTGCTTTTTGAAAAATGTGCAAGTAACTGCTAATAATAAATTAGGCGAGGGCGAAGTTTTAGCGGAAATTGATAAAAAACTTAAAATGCCAGGGTGGGTGTTGGCTGACAAAGAATTATTAAAAAAAATGGATGCAGATTTTAAATTTATTAAAGTGGGTTTAAAAGTAGATGGTGAAATTAATGCTAATAGTTTACCTTATGTTAAAACTAGTCAGGAGTTTACCGCGTTGTTGCAACATATAAATAACACTTTGCAAGATATCGGCAGTGAAATTTTGAGTGGCACAGTAGCTGTTAGTCCTTATAAATTAGGCCATAATGTTGCTTGTACATATTGTAAATATAAAGCGATTTGTCAATTTGATGAAATGCTTAAATTGTATGAATATAATAATTTAAGCAGTGTAGACAGTATTGAATTGCCAATTTTAAGCGGAGGTGAGCAATAATGGCGTGGTCGGAACAACAATTGGCAGCAATTAATACCGCCAATAAAAATTTATTGGTAGCGGCGGCGGCGGGATCAGGAAAAACCTCGGTACTGGTAGAGCGAATTATTCAAAAAATATTAAATGAAGACGAAAAACTAAATATTGATCAAGTTTTAGTATTGACCTTTACTAATGCGGCGGCTACGGAAATGAGAGAGCGGATTGCCGGAGCTATTACTAAGGCATTAACCGAAAATCATAACTCCAAGCATTTGGAAAAGCAGTTAGTATTATTGAATATGGCAGCAATTTCAACAATTCATTCATTTTGTCAAAATATTATCAAGCAAAATTTTCATGTACTTAACATTGATCCAAAGTTTCGTTTGGCTAATGAGCAAGAAATTAATTTGTTACGGTATGATGTTATCGAAACATTGTTTGAAGAAAAATATGAAGAAGGCAACCCTGAATTTTTGAAATTTGTTGACCATTATGGTAACGATAGAAATGATGAGGCTTTATATAATATAGTTTTAAATTTATATAAATTTTCTTGTAGCCATCCCTTTCCTACAGTTTGGTTAGAACAGTTACAGGCAAAATTTGTTATTGATGCTAAAACTATTGACCAAACTGAATGGGCAAGTATTGTTAAGGAGCAAATTGATTTTGATCTGCAAGAGGCCTTAGCTTATGTTGAGGAACTGATTGAGTTGGCTAGTCAGCTGGGGTTTGAATTTTATCTACCAACTTTTGAAACTGATAAAAAAATAATTTTAGCTTATCTTGAAAATCTTAAGGGTAATTGGGATGTTTTGCGTACTGAAATTTTTGCTTATAAACCGCCAATGCTTAAAGTTCCCAAGGGGATTGAAGTTGATGAGATTCAAAAGAAAATTTTTCAAGATAAACGCAATAAAGTTAAAGACTTGATAAAAAATATAAAAGAGCATTATTTTCAAATGAGTGGTGCTGATTTGTTAAGCGATTTAGCAGAATTGGAACCAATGGTTAAAACTATTACAGACCTTACCCTACAGTTCAGTGAAAATTTTGCCCGTGCCAAAGCCAAAAAAGCAATTTTAGATTTTAATGATTTGGAACACTTTTGTTTGGAAATATTAAAAGATGAGAGCTCAACTGCTGATAAGTTGGTGCCGTCAGCAGTGGCGTTAATGGTACAAGAAAAATATCAAGAGGTTATGGTTGATGAATATCAAGATACTAATGGTGTGCAAGAAGCTATTTTATCGTTAGTGCGCAAACAAAATAAACCGAACTTGTTTTTGGTAGGGGATGTAAAACAAAGTATTTATCGTTTTCGTTTAGCGGAACCGGAGTTGTTTTTAGAAAAGTATAATGAATATCCAGAGCTTGGAGCTGATTTTGCCAGAATTGAATTGGCGCAAAACTTCCGCAGTCGAAAAAGTGTATTAGCTGGAATTAATTTTATTTTTGCACAAATTATGAGTCCTAAGGTGGGCGAACTTGATTATACTAGAGCAGAGTGGCTTAATCCTGGACCGGACTATCCCACAACAGACAAAACAGTGTTTGACGAAAAAATTGAATTTGACTTGATAGCGGTAGCACAAACTTCTAGTGAAGAAAGTGAAGAAGAGGAATTAAGTGGTTTTAAAATAGAAGCGGAACACATTGCCAAAAAAATAAAAAAACTATTAGCTAGTGAAACTTATGTTTTTAACAAGGAAACAAAAGACTATGAAGCGCTACAACCGAAGGATATTGTTATTTTATTACGCTCGGTCAAAAATAAAGCCAGTGTTTTACTGGAAAGTCTTAAAAATAATGATTTGCCGGCTTATGCCAATTTAGATAGCGGTTATTTTCAAGAGTTAGAAGTAAAGGTACTGTTAGCGTTATTAGATATTATTGATAATCCACGACAAGATATTCATTTAGCGACAGTGTTATATTCACCGATACTGGGTTTATCAACAACTGAATTAGCGCAGTTGCGGATTGCTAATTTAAAAGAAGACTTATGGAGTTGCTTAGTCTTAAGTTGTGAAGATGAGACCTTGGAGGAAACTTTACTGAGTAAAATCAGAAGCTTTAAAGATAATGTATTAAAGTGGCGGGCGTTAGCGACAATTAAAAGTGTTCCCGAGCTTATTTGGCAATTATTTGAGGAAACAGGGTACTATGATTATGTTGGCGGCATGCCAGGGGGCTTACTTCGTCAAGCTAATTTGAGAATGCTTTATGATCGAGCGGAAGAATATGAACAGACAAACTATCGTGGTTTGTTTCGTTTCTTAAGATTTGTTGATAAAATTAGAGACGGTGGCAATGACTTGGCAGTAGCTAGAACCTTAGGGGAAAGTGAAAACGTCATTAGAATAATGAGTATTCATAAGAGTAAAGGTTTAGAATTTCCGGTAGTAATTTTGGCTGATATGGGAAAAAAAATAAATTTACAAGATAGTAAAAGTGAATTACTCATGCATAAAAAATTGGGGCTGGGCCCTTATGTGACGAAAGATGATTTGAATTTACGCTATCATAGTATTGCCAGAAGGGCTATTGCTTATAAGATGAATATGGAAAGTCGAGCAGAGGAACTGCGAATTTTATATGTGGCGTTAACGAGAGCCCGTGAAAAGCTTATTTTAGTGGGTAGTGTCAAAAAAATAGAAAATAAAACCAATGAATGGTGTCGTGAAGTCGGTTTGGCAAAAGCTAAGTTGCCGGATTATCTTATTGCGAAGGCACAGAGTTATTTAGATTGGGTTGCACCGGCGATTGCACGGCATCACGATGGTAGCATCTTATTAGAATGTGGACAGTGTTTAAAAACAACTTCAAAAATTATTCATGAAGATTATTCACAGTGGTCGGTTAACATTATTAATTCAAGTGATATTAAAATTTGTGCGATAGTAAAAAGTGACACTGACGAACTACTGTCTAAAATTGCGAAAAATCAATTTATTGACAGTGGTGGCGAAGAAAAATGGGTACAACATGTTTTAGGTTGGCAGTATGAAAATAAGCACTTACAGGAAATTCCGGCGAAATTAACGGTTACGGAATTAAAAAGGCAACAAGATTTTTTAGCTGATGGTAGTGAATTATTGATAAAAAAACCTGATATTATTAAAAGACCACAGTTTATTCAGCAAAAAACAACATTAACCGGTGCTGAATATGGCACTTTATTGCATACGGTAATGCAATACTTAGATTTTCAACAAGATTTAAGTTTAAGTGGTCTAAAAATACAGTTAGAAGAGTTCGTAAGAAACGAAAAAATTGCTAAAGAGCAGGCTGTTAAAGTCGATCTAGAAACTGTGGCTGCATTTTTCAATAGTGACTTGGGGCAAAGACTACTAAAAGCCGATTTGGTGAAAAGGGAAATGCCGTTTGGCATGATGGTTAAAGCTTGTGAGTTTTATCATGAGGTTACCACTGAAACAGAAGAAATTTTTATTCAAGGGATAATTGATCTGTTGTTTATGGAGAATGATAAGTTGATTTTGGTAGATTATAAAACTGATAAAGGCGTTGCTATAGCTGAAGTTGTAGCTAAGTATAAACTGCAACTAGAACTTTATAGTAGAGCGATTGAAGCTATATTTAAAAAACCGGTAGCAGAAAAATATCTGTATCTTTTTAGTAATAATAGTAGTATCAGAGTTAAATAGATATCAAAAAAGTAAATTTTGCATAAAGTAAGCCCCAACGGCAACTATCATAGTTTAGCCGTTGGGGCTTAAATTGTTATATTCATTTTCTAACAGGTTTTTTCACCCCAGATGGGATGGCGCACTTGTTTTAAACTTAACTTATTGACCAGTTTTACTGCTTCTGCTAAAGTGATATCGGTTCGTTGGTCTTTTTGTTCTAGTACACATAACGGATTTTCTACCCCGATTTCACTGCCGGGCATAAAGATATATTCTTTATTGATATTATCACCATAGATATAACCTGCTGTCAGGTGTGATTTGACCATAAAACTCATATTTTTCTCCTAAAACATATCTTTTTTCCACAAGACTAGTGAGCATAGTGCTGTTAGGGTAAACGCAATAACACAAACAAAAATGAAGCCGTTATCTTGCCCAAACGGAACATCGACATTCATACCAAAAAAACTGGAAATCATCGTTGGTATTGCTAAAATAATCGTGATGGAAGCTAAAAATTTCATTACTAAGTTCAAGTTGTTAGAAATAATAGAAGCAAAGGTATCAGCCATTCTGCTTAAAATTTTACTGTGCATTTCTACCATTTCTTTAGCTTGTTGATTTTCAATGATAACATCTTCCAACAAATCTTCATCTTCTTCAAACATTTTGATAATATGTTGAGTATTGTTATTAGACCGCAAACGTAATAACTTATCTAAAACAGCACCGTTACTTCGTAAAGAGGCGTTAAAATAAGTTAAGCCTTTTTGTAATTCCAGTATTTGCAGTAATTCTTGATTTTTCATCGATTGGCGTAAGCGCAATTCGATTTCATCAGATAATTTACTGATTTGTCTTAAATATTTTAGATACAATGTTGCAGATTTATATAAAATCTGAAATAAGAATCTGGTTTTTTTAAAGGTCCTGAAAAACTTGGCGGTTCTTTCGTTAAAATCGGCGATTACCGGATTATCCTCCAAGCTTACCGTAATAGTATAATTACCGGTTAAAATAATGCCTAATGGCAAGGTATCATAGCTATCCTTTGCTCGCATAATTGGAACGTTCGTAAGAATAAGAATGCAGTTATCATCAATTTCAGTACGAGAACGTTCTTCAGCATCAAGGGCTGCTTTTAAAATATCTAAATCAACATCAACTGTTTTGGAAACAGCAATTAATTCGGTGGGCGTTGGGTTAACTAAGTTAAGCCAAGCCCCTTTTTCAAGGTTATCAATTGATAAATCAATTAGATGACCTAAATCATTGCTACGGCAGATTGTTAGCACGTAAACTCCTCCTTGTATAGAGGAATACGTTATTTTCTGATGGATAAGATAGTGATAAAATAGCGTAGTTCCCCTAATTTATTTAATTTTATTGACCAGCGTAAACTAGGGTGGTCTGCGTCCATTTATCTCACCTACCTTTTAATTATTGAAAGATTTCATAAATTTTAGTTTACATTAAAAATAATACTCTTTGCTACTCAAATAGTCAATAAAAAGCATAATATTTAATGGTGAAATTAAAGATTATTTCTTGACAATAGATAATTTGCTTGATATAATTTATTTTGTGTTAAGCAAGGAGAGGTGTCCGAGCGGTTTAAGGAGCTGGTCTTGAAAACCAGTGATTCTGAAAGGGACCGTGGGTTCGAATCCCACCCTCTCCGCCATAATAAAATATTTACGGAGTGGTACTCAAGAGGCTCAAGAGGACGGTTTGCTAAATCGTTAGGCGCGCAAGCGTGCGTGGGTTCGAACCCCACCCACTCCGCCATTTAATAAGTTAAGACTTTGGATAATTCCAAAGTCTTTTTTTGTTTTTATATAATAAGTATGATATAATCTCTTTAAAATTTAGATAATATTATTAGGAGAGTGATTTTTTTGGAAGGTCCCCAGACGGTTTGGTTTGAAATTTTCTTAGTTTTATTGTTGATTTTAGCAAATGGTGTATTTGCCCTTTCTGAAATAGCAATATTATCATCGCGAAAAGTTAGATTGACGAAACTTTCTGAAGAAGGAAATAATCGCGCGACGGTTGCCTTAGAACTTTATAATGAACCGACACAGTTTTTATCAGCAATACAAGTGGGAATAACGCTAATTGGCATTGTAACAGGAGCATATGGTGGAGCTACTATAGCAAAATATTTAGCAGTTTGTTTGAGTAGTTATAATATTTTGCCTATTTATGCTGAAACTTTTAGTATGACGCTAGTCGTTGTTGTCATTACATATCTGTCATTAATTGTTGGAGAACTTGTTCCGAAAAAAATAGCACTAAATAATCCCGAAACTATTGCTTGTTTTATTGCAATACCAATGAAATATTTTGCAAAGATAGTATCGCCTATAGTTGAAATATTAAGTGTATCCACAAAACTTGTTTTACATATTTTAAAAATTAGTCCATCAACTGAAGCACCTGTTACGGAAGAAGAAATTAAGGTTTTAATTGCTGAAGGTGCAGAATATGGAACATTTGAGCATGAAGAAAAAGATTTGGTCAATAGAGTATTTAACTTTACAGATTTAAAAGTTAGTGCGTTGATGACGCCACGAACAAAAATAGAGTGGCTTGATAATCAGAAAAGTAATGACTATAATATGGATGTTTTAATTAATAGTAGTCATTCTTGGTTGCCGTTAGCGAAAGGAAATTTAGATGAATTAGTCGGTATAGTTAAGGCCAAGGATGTACTTTCGAGTTATTTGAAATTAGAATATTTTGAGTTAGAATCAGCTTTGCAGGAACCATTAATTGTTCCTAAGAGTATGACTGCATTTAAGTTACTAGATCTTTTTAAAAAGAGTGGTATTCATATTGCTTTAGTGATAGATGAATTTGGTGGTTTTACTGGGCTAGTAACTGTTCATGATATTTTAGAGCAATTAGTAGGAGATATGCCGCAAGAAGATGACGAACAGCAAATTATAACTAGAGAAGATGGCTCGTGGTTAGTTGATGGTCTTATCCCTATAGAAATCTTTAAAGAATATTTTGATATTAAAGAATTGCCATTAGAAGATGTGGGAGAGTATCATACTTTAGGTGGTTTTATTACAGCTTATTTGGGTAATATCCCCAAAGTCACTGACTGTATTAATTTAGATGACTTGAAAATAGAAATTATTGATATGGATAAAGCTAGGGTTGATAAAGTACTAATATTAAAAATTAAATAATATCTTATTGATAGCTATGTTATTATAAAGTAAATTTATAATAACATAGCTATTTTACAATAGGCAGTTATTGAATTTACCATAATAAAGTAAATGAATATAACGATTACCAATTAATAATTATTTTAAATTAAGACAGGAAAAAAGAACTATATGGCGAAATTTACTAAGAATAAAGTATTTTACAATAAATAATTAATGTAGTTTAGAGTAGGAGTTGAATTTTTATGAAAGGGACAATTGTTGGAGCCTGGATCAGTACTTCCCAAAAACTTTGGGGTGAAGAGCTGACATTGAATGCCATGACTAAAGTGGGGATAGCAACCGATAAGATTTTTTTACCGACGGAAGAAGTTCCGGATAATATCCCAAAGGCGTTAATTCAGGAAATTGCCAAAAGTATAGGGAAATCGGAAGGTGACACTTGGAAGGCTATTGGACAAGACAATATTGCTACTTTCTCCAAACTTTATCCGGCTTTTTTCCGTAACGAAAACTTATATGCGTTCTTAGCGGCAATGTATGATATTCATGTAGAAGTTGTGAAAAGATTGCCAGGAGCAAAACCGCCGGAGCTATTGATGAAAATAGTTTCCGAAGATGAAGCGGTGTTCACTTATCGTTCTAAGCGGGCAATGTTTGATTATTTTCAAGGAATGTTATCAGGAGCGGCTACTTTTTATAAAGAAAAAATTGACATTACGGTTATTGAAAAGACTACTGACTATATGGCAATAAAAATTAAATTCCCACAAAATATTAGGAGAAAGAAAGTATTTTCTTTTAATAAAACCTTAAAGTTTGCTAAAGACTTGGCTACAAAAACTGCCATTAGTGCCACTGTTATGAGTTTAGTGCTTAATTTAATTCTGAGCAGTGGGGGAATTAATATTCCTTGGTGGTCAGCACTTCTAACTGGGGTAGTAGTCTTTATTAGTGCTAAACTTGTTAATCGTCCGTTAACTTGTATTGCTGAAGAAATTGACAGCTTAATGGAACATCGTTACTTTGATACATTAAGCATTGTTACTGGTGATGAAGTTGAAACTATTATTAACAAAATTAATGCTTATAAAAAAATTGTTAAAACTGAATTTACCGGTTTTAAAGGAACTGGCGATGAAATGAATCGTTATGGTGAAAACTTTAATGATTTAGCAGAAAAAATGCGAGATACTTCTAATGAAATTTCCGGTGTAGTCAACGATGTTGCTATGGCGGCAACAAGTCAAGCTCAAGAGACTACTGAGGCTGTAGGAATACTAAATGGAAATTTGAATACTTTAAAACAGGTTGTTAATGAACAGATTAATAATAATAAACAATTAGAAACAGCGGTGGAAGAGATTAATAGTGGATTCCGTGAAGTTCAAGCCACTAGTAATAACTTAAGTAATAGCATGAAGAAATTTGAAGATGTGAAAACATCAGCGGAAAACTTACAAACTCAAGCGACGAAAATCAACGAGATTACAGTGATGGTAGCTGATATTGCCAGACAAACTAATTTACTGGCTCTCAATGCAGCGATTGAAGCAGCTAGAGCCGGGGAACAAGGTCGCGGTTTTGCAGTTGTAGCGGAAGAAGTTAGAAAGTTAGCGGAAGAGTCGCATAATCATTCTGAGAGAATTTCAAGTGACTTAAAGGTGTTAATTAATATTATCAGTGATGTTGTGCATTCGGTAGAAGAAGAGTTTGCAGTTTTAGCCGAGGAAAGTATTCAGTTAACGAAGGTTGTTAGCAATAATAATAAGCATATTGAAAATGTGCATTATGTATCATCTAATATTGTTGAAATGATTAGTAAGTTGGAAAATGAGATGAATGGCATTCAACAAGTTTATGGTAAAATTGAATCGTTGGCCGCTATTTCCGAAGAAAATTCAGCAGCTAGTGAAGAGGTTAGTGCCGCTGTTGCAACCTATAATATTAAATTACAAGATATGATGGATAAAATTGGTGAGTTCAAAAAATTAACGCAAAACTTTACTGAAGACATTAATAAATATCGTACATAAGAAAAAGGGCTGTCTCGTTATGAGACAGCCCTTTTATAGCAATAATACCATAATAACTGAGGCAATGCCGGCGACTCCGACAGCGATACCAGACATAGCGGCTTCAACTTCGCCAATTTCAACTGCTTTGGCACTACCGAGAGCATGACTGGCAGTACCAATGGCGATGCCGGAGGCAATGCTATTATCCATTTTAAAGACTTTGATAATCAGGGGAAATAATATACTGCCTAAAATTCCGGTAACAATAACAGCCGCCACCGTGAGAGCGGGAATGCCACCTAAGGTATTAGAAATTTCAATAGCTATTGGCGTGGTTGTGGATTTAGGAATAAGTGATTTAGTAACTAAATTATCAATACCCAGCCAATTACAAGCAAAATAAATACTACTCATACTGATAATAGAGCCAAAAACAGTGCCTACTGCGATTGGTAATAAATTTTTTTTAATTAAGAGGCGCTGCTTATACATTGGCACAGCCAACATAATGGTGGCTGGACAAAGTAACATATTAATAAATTTTCCGCCATTTTCAAAGGTTGTTAGTGCGATATTGAATTTTTGCAAAAACATTATTATTAAAAAGATGGCAATAAATAATGGATTAAAAATTGCGAGGTTAGTTTTGGCATAAATATAAAGACCGATTTTATAAGCGATAATACATAACAAAATAATGCTAAGTGGATTGTCCCAAAAAGAT
>JAGPMH010000005.1 GCA_018052945.1 Negativicutes bacterium
GACTTCGTTAATCTTTCCCGGGGTGTTAAAGGTTGATCAGAATTGTTACTGGATTGGACTGCTTGGTTGTGTTGTTGCAATAGTTTTAAGTTGGCTAAGATTACCATTAACAATGGTTATTTTAGGGGCAGTTTTAGCAGATGTAATTTTATATTGTTTGATGTAGTACTAAATATTCACCTTTTGCGGTTGTTATGGTACAATGCTATTAAATGTAAGTTTTATGACATTTAATAGCATTGATAGAAGGTGGATGAAGTGGAAGATCGAAAACATATTATTGCACAAGATTCAAAAATAACTATTTTTAGTGCGTTTAATGACAGTGAATTTGAGAAATATGCTCAAATTAGTGATAGATATGTTGCTGTTCAAGGAAAGGTTAACAACAAAGGATTTATTGATGTTCCCGAAAATGCCACGTTAAGAGATATTATTGATTTAGCTGGTGGGATGTATAACAAAGCCGCTTTTAAATTAGCACAGATTGGTGTTCCTTATGGTAGAGTCTTAACGGAAAGTGATTTGGACCAAGTTTTTGATTTTACATTATTTTTCAATGGTGTTAATAAAAACTTAATCATAATGTCGGAAGAAGATTGTATTGTTCAATATGCAAAATTTTATTTAGAATATTTATCAGGAAAAGTTCAAGAAGGTGTTTTGGAGCGATATCAAAACGTAAGCAAGGAAGTTGAGAAGATCGCGACAATTTTTGATCGAATTTCTAAAGGTAAGGCTAATTTGCGAGATGTTTATTTTACGCGAATTTTAGCAGATAAGATTAAAGATAAGATTAGTTCTGATTATAGTGTTATTTTAGAAATTATTGATAAATTTTACGATGAAGTTGTTGCTCATATTGAAGATCATCGGTGTTATACTGGCTCTTGTCCGCAACTAGTTAAACTAAGAATTACGAAAAAATGTATTGGCTGTGGCGCTTGTGTTAGAGTTTGCCCGGTAGATTGTATTGATGGAGTCTTGAAGGAACGGCATTATTTACATTTTAAGCGTTGTACTCATTGTGGTCAGTGCATAACGGTTTGCCCAGTTGGTGCAATTCATGAAGGTGACAATACTTTAAAATTTTTACGTGATATTGTTGTTTCTCATAAAACTGTAATAACACAAATTGCACCGGCGGTCAGAGTTACTATTGGCGAAGCGTTTGGTTTTGAACCGGGGACAAATGTTGAACGTAAATTAGCGACAGCATTAAGAATGCTCGGAGTTGATTATGTTTTTGATACAACTTGGGCGGCTGATTTAACGATTAGAGAAGAAGCGGCGGAACTTAAAGAACGCTTGATGGCCTTTTTAGATGGTGATAAAAATGTTAAATTACCTTTGTTGACTTCGTGTTGTCCGGCTTGGGTTAAATTTATCGAACAAAGTTATCCTGATATGCTGGATGTCCCATCTTCAGTAAAATCGCCAATGCAGATTTTTGCTACTATTGCTAAAGATATTTGGGCAAAATATCGTGGTATTAATAGAGAAGATATTATTTCTGTGGCGATTATGCCTTGTATTGCCAAAAAGTATGAAGCCTCTCGCGAAGAATTTTCTCGTGATGATAATTATGATACGGACTATGTTATAACGACCAAAGAATTAATCCAAATTTTTAAAGATGCCAATATCGATTTAAAAACTATCGAAGGGCAGGAGTTTGACAGTCCGCTAGGGGAGTATACTGGTGCCGGAATAATTTTTGGTCGAACCGGTGGGGTTATTGAAGCGGTAGCCAGAAGCGCGGTTGAAGAAATTACCGGCAGACCTGTTGAAGAAATGGAGTTTCATTGTCTACGAGGATGGGAAGGGTTCCGTTCTTGTGATATAAAAATCGGAGATTTAGATTTTAAAGTCGGCATTGCCCATGGTCTAAAAGAGGCTGGAAAAATGCTTGATAAAATTAGAGCCGGTGAAGAATTTTATCATGCGATTGAAATTATGGCCTGCACCGGTGGTTGTATTGGTGGTGGTGGCCAGCCCAAGACGCAAGGGCGTAAAATTGCCTTGGAAAAAAGAGCGGAAGGTTTAAATAAAATTGATGCAAAATTACGCCATCGCGTATCGCAACAAAATCAATCGGTGCAAGCGATCTATGATAAATATTTAGAATATCCAATGAGCCGCAAAGCTAAAGAATTAGTGCACACTAAATATTTTCCTAAGTTTAGAAAATAAAGGGGTGTCAAAGTGAAAATATTATGTAAACTATTGCTGTTTTGTAGTGCTATTTTTTTGATAAACTTTGTGAATCTAACTGAGGCTAAGGGTATGGATGATACTGACAAGGTTATTGAACGGTATTATATTAATGATAAATTTAATGTTAAATATCCTGAATTTATTATTGATGACCAAAAAATTGGTTTAGAGAAGGTTAATAATAAAGTTCGTAGCGTGGCTGATAAATTTATTAAGGATTTGACCAAGGAAGATAATCTTGTTACTGCTCAATTAGGATATGATATTCATTATTTTGCTAATGATATTTGTAGTTTTACCATTAATACTTATGTTTATACTGGTGGTGCACATGGGGTGTCTGAACTGAAAGGTTATAACTATAATATTAAAACTGGCGAAGCGTTGAGTTTTATAAAAATGTTTGATTTTAGGCCATCGCAAATTAATAAAAATATCTTTGCTAAAGCCAAAGGTGATAATTTGCTGTTGTTTGATCATTTTAAAGGAATAGAGGAATATCCGGAAAACTTCTATTTGTTAGATGCTAAAACGCCGATTATTATTTTTCAGCAATATGAAATTGCGCCTTACTCTTCTGGAATTATTAAAGTCCCAATTGTTGAAGAAACTGAACATATCTAAAAAACTGCCTTAGGGCGGTTTTTTTATTGTGTATAATAGTGTTAGGAAAATATAATTTGCTATTATCTGGTTATTGGCGTATAATACTAAATAAGAAAATTATTATTTAGGAGGTTTCTTAGTGGATGATATTTTGCTAACCTTGAAAGCGAAAGGCTATAAAATAACATCACAGCGACGAGCGGTTGTTAATGCGTTACTACAATATGAACACTTTGCAACAGCGCAACAGTTGTTAGAAGATGTCAAGGAAAGTAACCCGGATATCAGCCTTGATACAATTTATCGTATTTTAGGTTTATTAATGAAGCTTGATAAAGTGCATAAGGTTGATATGAAAAATTCTGAAGGGGCAGTTTTTGAATTGATTAAGGATGGACATCATCATCATTTAATTTGTTTAGAATGTGGTCAAACGCAGTGTGTTGAAATATGTCCGATTAATAAAGAGGTTATCGGAGTGTTGGAAGATAATCAATTTGAAATGTCAGGTCATACTTTTGAAATTTATGGACACTGTAAAAGTTGTCGTCAAAAAATATAATGAGGAGTTGATTTAATGAAAAAAATAGTTCTGTTATTTTTAATGGTGTTTAGTGTTACAGCCTTGGTAGGGTGCGGTAATACTAAAGAGCAAAGTAATGTACAAAGTAAAAAGTTTACGATTGTAACATCTTTTTATCCGTTGTACCTTTCAACGATTAATATTACGAAAGATATCCCTAATGTGGAAGTTATAAATATGACTAAAAGTCAAACCGGCTGTTTGCATGATTATCAATTGACGCCGGAGGACATGATTTTATTGGAAAAAGCTGATGTCTTTGTTATTAATGGTGGTGGGATGGAGAGTTTTCTGGAAAAAGTCATAACGGCCAATCCTAATTTAAAAATTGTAGAATCAGGGAAAAATATTCCCTTACTCAAAAGTATGGGACATAATCATGAAGAACACGAACATCATGGTGAGGCTGAAGTTAACAATGCTGAAGTTGATCCGCATTTATGGGTGAGTGTTTCTAATAATATTTTACAGGTTCGTAATATTGCTGAACAATTAGCAAGTATAAATCAAGAAAATGCTGTTAAATTTCAAGGTAATGCTAATCTTTATATTAATAAATTAGAACTGTTACGGGATGAAATGAAGAAGAAGTTAGCGCCGTTTAAAGGCAGTAATATTTTCACATTCCACGAAGCCTTTGGTTATTTTGCTAAAGAATTTGAATTTAATATTGTAGGTGTTATTGAAAGAGAGCCTGGCACAGAGCCAAGCCCGAAAGAATTAGAAGAGACTATTGAAAAAGTTAAGCAAACAAAAGTAAAAGCACTATTCACCGAACCACAATATCCGGCAAAGGCGGCAACCGTGATTTCACAAGAAACCGGAGTGAAGGTATATAGCCTTGATCCGGTGGTAACAGGTGAAAGTAATGCTCAAGCTTATGATGATTATCTTAACAAAATGAACGCTAATTTAAAGATATTACAAGAGGCGCTGCAATGAAAATAAATCATGTTATTGATAATAAAGGAATTGTCTGCGGTAAAATTTGTTGTACAAAGATTGAAAATTTTGGAGTGAATTATAACGGCAATCAGGTTTTTGAGAATGTGAATTTACATATTCATTGTGGCGAATTAACAGCTATCATCGGCCCTAATGGTGCGGGAAAAAGTACGTTGTTAAAAGCTGTTTTAGGTGAAGTTAAGCATAGTGGTAATTTAGCGTATGTTGATGCCAAAGGTGAGCGAACCGGCAATCCGCTAATCGGTTATGTTCCTCAACACTTGAATTTTGATATCACAATGCCAATCACTGTGTTGGATTTATTTAATGTTTGTTTAAGTAATGAACCAACGTGGTTGAATGTTAGTAAAAACATAAAAACTAAGGTGAATGAATTATTGATAAAAGTGAAGGCGGAGCATTTAATTAACCGCAAATTAGGGGCGCTTTCTGGGGGTGAATTACAGCGAGTGTTATTAGCTTTAGCGCTACAGCCTGTTCCGGACTTATTGTTATTAGATGAACCTGTTTCCGGTATTGATAAAAATGGGCTGGACTTATTTTATAATATTGTTTCTGATTTGCGGATGAAACATGATTTATCAATAATTCTAGTTTCTCATGATTTTAATTTAGTATCAAAATATGCTGATAGAGTTATTTTGCTTAATAAAACGATTGTTGCTAATGATTCCCCTCAGGTAGTCTTTGCCTCAACGGCAGTTCAAGAAACCTTTGGGCTATATGTTGAAAAAAAAGCTGAGGAGGAAAGTTTTTGTTAGATTTTTGTTATGGAATAATTGATTTGCTATTACCGTTTCCTTGGCTGGGTTATAATTTTATGAAAAATGCCTTTTTAGCTATTTTATTGGTAATGCCGTTGTTTGGCTTGCTAGGAACAATGGTTGTTAATAATAAAATGGCTTTTTTCTCTGATTCTTTGGGACACGGTGCTTTCGCTGGTATTGCTATTGGCACCTTGTTAGGTACCGCTAATCCTTTAATTGGGGTGGTATTATTTTCAGTTGTTTTTGCGATTGCGATTATTTTTATTAAAGATAAAAGTAAAGCGGCTACTGATACTGTCATTGGAGTGTTTTCTTCTACTGCAATTGCTTTAGGGATTATGATGATGTCGCGTGGCGGTAGTTTCAATAAGTATACCGGGTACCTAATTGGAGATTTATTAAGTATTAAAGTTAGTGACCTAGGGGTATTAATTGGTGTTTTTATTGTGATTGTTACGTTGTGGTATTTTTTGTTTAATAAACTTTTGTTAATCAGTGTTAATACTTCTTTAGCTAGTAGTAGGGGGTTAGCACCACTGAGAATTGAAATCTGTTTTGCGGTAGCGTTGGCGATTATCGTGGCAGTTAGTATTCAATGGGTGGGCTTGCTGATTATAAATTCGATGTTGGTTTTACCGGCAGCGGCGGCGAGAAATCTTGCTGTTAACATTAGACAATATCATTGTTACGCTGTTGGGATAGCGTTGCTCTCCGGCATATTGGGCTTGATGTTATCATATTATTTAAATACTGCTACCGGAGCAACAATTGTAATTATTGCAGCCTTTATCTTTTTTCTCAGCTTATTTAAAAAATAAGTATTGACACTATACAATCTCTATGATATTATATACAAGTAACGTGATGATATCGCTGTTGCTGACGCGGGAGTGGCGGAATTGGCAGACGCACCAGACTTAGGATCTGGCGGGTAACCGTGGGGGTTCAAGTCCCTTCTCCCGCACCATTTGTAACGTAAACACTGTAATTTATTACAGTGTTTTTTTTATTTTAAATAAAAGCAACAAAAAGACGCGGCTTAAGGCTGCGTCTTTTTGTACTCTTATATTGGGATTTTTTTATTTTTATTGACAAATACAAGGGTTTGAAATTGTTTTAGCGAAATATATAACTAATATATTTATCTTAGGGTGGAGGGGTTAAGATGAAGATTTTTTCTTACAATAGAAATTTCGCAATTTTCACAATATTAGCAATGGTATTGTTGGTTTTAGGCTGTGGAAAAGAAGCTGTACAAGAAAATATTACAACAATCAGTACGCCACTAGTAGCAAAAAATATCAAAGAAGAAAATCTACCGAAATACTATGAAACATCAGGCACTGTTAAAGCCAACATTATTAGTAAAGTTGCCCCAAAACTACTGGGGACCGTTTCAAGCTTATATATTAAGTCGGGTGATTATGTTCAAGCGGGTGCTATTTTAGCAGAAATTAAAGATGAAGATATTGTGGCGCAAATTAATATGGCGAAGGCTACTTATTTTGAAGCACAAACTGGCTTGGAGTTAGCTCGGCAAAATTTGACGCTGCAAAGTAGTACTTATAACCGTTATGAAAAATTATATCAAGAAGAAGCGATTTCCAGTCAACAAGTTGATGAAGTTAGAAATCAGTTTGAAATTGCTAAACTAGGTTATGAACAAGCTCAATTTTCTTATGATAAAGCCAGAGCCGGTTTTAATGCAATTAATACTAACAGTAGCTTAATTGCACCGATTAGCGGTGTAATTACCGAAAAAAATATTGAACTGGGTAATATGCTACAACCGGGAGTACCGGTTATTACAATTGAAGATAATACCTCCTTTTTGGTAGAGTGCAATATTGAAGAAAGCTTTCAGGCAAAGATTAATATTGGTTTAAAAGCAGACTTTATATTAGATAATGGAGTGAAAATTGCCGGTACGGTAGTTGAGGTTGTACCGGCGATAGATACTTTTTCTCGCAGTTTTTTAGTTAAAGTAAGGTTGCAGGGTGATAATTTAAAAACAGGGCAATATGGAAAATTATTATTGCCGATTGGCTATGAAAACAAATTAGCAGTACCTAAAACAGCAATTGTTACTAAGGGGCAACTGACCGGAGTATATGTTATTGATGCAAATAAAAAAGTTTGGTATAGATTAGTACGATTAGGCAGTGAATATAATAATTTAGTGGAAATAACTACCGGACTAAAAAATGGTGAAATGGTAATTATTGAGGGTTTGAGTAGTGTTGTGGATGGTGGTATCGCTCAGGAGGTGACTTTCCAATGAAAGTCTTAGGGCTAGCTGGGAAAATTGCCAAAGCTTTTATTGATTCTAAATTGACCGCCATTTTAGTTATAGCTTTTTTATTGCTAGGTGGCTTTGCCATTACTTTAACACCACGCGAAGAAGAACCACAAATTATTGTACCAATGATGGATGTGATGGTCAGTTATCCTGGAGCCAGTGCGGCTGAGGTTGAAAATGTAGTGACCAAGCCGATGGAACAATTGTTGTGGGAAATTCCGGGCGTAGAATATGTTTATTCCATAGCCAAACCGCAAAGTAATTTAACAATAGTTAGATTTAAAGTTGGAGAAGATAGTGAAGATAGTTTAGTTAAAATTTACAATAAGTTAATGTCTAATTATGATAAGATTCCTAATGGTGTATCGCAACCGTTGGTTAAAGCCCGGTCAATTGATGATGTTTCGATTTTAGCCTTAACGCTTTGGAATGGGGAAAATAATTATTCTGGCTATGAATTGCGACGGATTGCGACGGAGGTAGCAGAGCAACTGAAAAAAGATAATTTTGTCGCTGAAATTAATGTTATTGGTGGACAAAAAAGACAAATGCGAGTGGAACCTGATCTAACGAAATTAAAGGCGTTTAACATATCATTAGATCACCTTACTAACAGTATTAACCAAAACAATGTATTGTTAGAGAATGGGAAAATTCAACAAAACAATCAAGAATTAAAAGTGAAAACGGGACAGTTTTTAAGTGGAAAGAAAGATTTGGAAAATATAATTATTGGAGTTTACAATAATAAGCCGATTTATTTGAAACAAATTGCCAAAATCATAGATGGGCCGGCTGAATATAGTCAATATGTTTTTAACGATATTGCTAAAGGTAGTACTAACTTTCAAGAAGGATTTAATGCGGGTCCGTATGAAGCGGTGACGATTTCGGTTGCAAAGCAACAAGGGGCGAATGCTACTGACATCGCTACTAGAGCTTTAGCTAAGGTTGAAGCTTTACGCGGTGATATTTTACCGCAAGATATTAAGGTTGAAGTTACCAGAAATTATGGTGCAACAGCCAAAGAAAAGTCGGATGAATTACTGGATCATATGTTGATTGCTACTATTTCGGTAGTTATTTTGATTATGATTACTCTGGGGTGGCGTGAAGCCGGAGTCGTTGGTGTTGCAGTACCGGTAACATTGGCGATGACTTTATTAATAACGTATTTATTAGATTATACGCTAAACAGAGTAACGCTCTTTGCTTTGATTTTTTCAATCGGGATTTTAGTTGATGATGCGATTGTAGTTGTGGAAAATATTCATCGACATTTTATTTTAGCCGGTAAAGCTAGCAAAGAAATTGCGATTGAGGCAGTAAATGAGGTTGGTAATCCTACAATTTTAGCAACTTTTACGGTTATTGCTGCGTTACTACCGATGGCGTTTGTTTCAGGGTTGATGGGACCATATATGAAGCCAATTCCAATTGGCGCCTCAGCTGCAATGTTATTTTCTTTAATTGTGGCATTTGTAGTTAGTCCGTGGCTAGGTTATATTTTACTAAAATCAGCAAAACATAATGCAGTAGAAAAAAATAGTGAAAATAAATTTTATAAAAAAATATTGACGCCACTATTACAATCAAAGCAAAACCGCAGAAAGGTCATTGGTGGTATTGTTTTATTGTTGTTGGTATCGATGTTGACACTGCCTTTAAAATTAGTAGAAGTAAAAATGTTGCCGTTTGATAATAAAAGTGAATTGCAAGTAATTATTGATATGCCGGAAGATAGTACCTTAGAACAAACGGCAGCATTGACCAAAGAAATAGGAAATTATTTAAAACAAGTGCCAGAGATAATGAATTTTCAAACGTACGTCGGTACTTCTTCGCCATATAATTTTAATGGTTTGGTTAGACATTATTTTCAAAGATCCGGTAGTAGTAGTGCTGATATTCAAGTTAATTTTTTACCGAAAGCAGAGCGGAGTTTACAAAGTCATGATTTAGCAAAAATGTTGAGACCGGAAATAGAGAAAATAAGTAAACCTTATCAAGCGCGGATTAAAATTGCGGAAGTTCCGCCGGGGCCACCTGTTTTAAGCACAATCGTAGCAGAAGTATACGGCCCGAAGCAAAGTGGGCAAATTGAATTAGCACAGCAAATAAAAAATGTCTTCCAGACTACACCAGGAGTGGTTGATGTTGATTGGTATGTTGAAACTAATCAAGAGCAGATAACTTTAACAGTTGATAGTGAAAAAGCGGCATATCACGGTATTAGCCCGGCGCTAATTAGTACCACGTTACAAACGGCGATTAGTGGTAGTAATCTTGGGTTGGTACATTTACCGCAAGATAAAGAGCCGGTGGAAATATTATTGCGACTACCTTTTGAACAACGCAATAAGGTGCCGGAACTTGAATTGCAACAAATTTATTTGCAATCCAAGACCGGTCAGCAAATTGCGTTGAGTGAATTGGTGAAAAAGAATAATAATGCGGAAGAAAAAACTATTTATCATAAAAATTTAAAACCGGTAACTTATGTCATTGGTGATGTTGCTGGTGTGTTAGAAAGCCCGGTTTATGCAATTATGGAGATGAAAGAGAAAATAGCACAGCTAAAAACTTCGGAAGGTTACAGTATTGAACAGTTTTCTGCAGTGCAACCTTGGTTAGAGCATAATTACAGTATGAAATGGGATGGCGAATGGCATATTACTTATGAAGTCTTTCGCGATATGGGGATTGCCTTCTTAGCGGTCTTAATTTTGATATATGTCTTAGTGGTGGCTTGGTTTAAAAGTTTTCTTACACCGATAGTAATTATGGCACCAATTCCTTTAACCTTAGTCGGTATTTTGCCAGGACATTGGTTATTTGGTGCATTTTTCACCGCTACTTCGATGATTGGATTTATTGCGCTAGCTGGAATTATTGTCCGCAATTCTATTTTATTAATTGATTTTGTGGAAGGTGAATTAAAGAAAGGGTGTGATTTAAAAGAAGCATTAATTGATGCTGGGAGTGTGCGATTTCGTCCGATTGTGTTAACGGCAGCGGCCGTAGTAGTAGGATCATTTGTGATGTTATTTGATCCTATTTTTCAAGGCTTGGCAATAGCGATGATGTTCGGCGCAGTAGTGGCAACTGGATTGACGCTATTGATTGTACCATTATTGTATTTTGAATTTTTTGGACGGGAGTGATTTATATGTATTTAGCTAATACGAAGAAATGGTATTTGGAACGAGTTATTTGGTTAGTAGCGGGGTTTTTTACATTGCTAAGTGCGGTGCTGGTCCATTTTTTTGGCAAAGGCTGGCTTATTTTAACCGCGATTATTGGCTTCAATCTAATGTTTTTTGCAATAACCGGTTATTGTACAATGGCTAATATTTTGTATAAACTAGGGTTTCGTTCAATAAAAGATGAATAGTAAAAGGGCAGCTTTAGCTAATTGAGCTAAAGCTGCTTTAATATGAGAAAAGTCAATGTGGAAAAAAAACCATATTGTAATATAATGATGTTATAAGAAGTTTTGAAACTTTGCATTAAGGCTGTAAATTAATTTATAAATTAGGTTGTGATATTATGTTACCAACGAAAAAAACAATCTATCCCATAATATTGGCGGCAATAATTTTGGTAAGTTTTTTTGTAATGGGTATTTTCTATATCAACAATACGGCACGAGTGTTAAACGAGAATATGCAAAGGCAATTATTAGAGATAGCCGATCAAGGGAAACGGAGATTAGAGGATAATATTAATAATAATTTATCGTTACTCCATACTTTTACTACTGAATTGACTCAAGAAAACTTAATAGAAGAAGATGTTACGATTAGTCGACAGCTACAAATTATTAAAGAGCAAACAAAAAAAACTGGGTTTGTAAGGTTTACTTATATTGAACCGAGTGGTAAAGGTGTTAACACAGATAATAACAGTATTTATTTAGCAGAAGAAGAATATTTCAAACACTCTATTAAGGGTGAAGAATATATTTCTATCGATATAAATGAGAGAATGGGTTATGAAGGTAATACAGTAATCGTTTTTAGCGTTCCGGTAAAAAAACATGGTGTGGTGGAAGGTGTTTTGGCAGGAACATACTTATTAAATCGTTTAACTGACAATTTGAATATTAAATTTTCTGAAGGTTTAGGTTATTCTTATGTTATTAATAATGAAGGGAAAATAATCATTCATCCGAACAAAGAATATGTCGGTAAAAATCTTTATGCGTTACTTAAAATAGATAATGAAGATAGCATCATTGATGGGCTTAAGGCCAATTTACTAAATAACCAAAATTGTCTGGCAAATGTTAAAATAAATGGATTGAATAAGACCATTGCCTATTCTAATATTAGTATTTTAAATAACTGGAAATTTATATCGACTTTGCCAACGGGGGCGGCGTTAGAAGAATTAAGTAGCTTCAAAAAAATTGCTAGTTATTTGACGATGTTATTGGGTGCTTTATTTGTTATGTTGGTGTACTATGTCATCGTTAGTACTTATAAAAATAAAGAGATAATTTACAACTTGGCTTATGTTGATAATATCACTAATATTTATAATCTTAATAAGTTTAAGTTGGAGACTTATACTTTACTTAGTAAGCGGGGCGATAAAAAATATGCCTTAATATGTTTTGATATAGATATCTTTAAATTGATAAATGAAACTTTCGGCTATGATTTTGGTGATTGTATTTTGAAAATAATTGCTGAAACGTTAAAAAGTGAATTTAAAGATAATATTTATGCCAGAATTCAAAGCGATCACTTTGTCGTATTATTTAAATACGAAGAAGAAGATGAGGTAGCGCAAGCTGTAAATAACTTCTTCGAAGACTTTTATCGTCGTAAAGTTACTAATGATATTAGAATTGATGTGGTATTATCATCAGGAATTTATTTGATTCCTAATGATGAAACGCTACCGGATGTCAGAACAATGATTAGTTATGCTTATACTGCTGCTAATACGATAAAAGGTATTAATACCGAATTTAAGTATGCCTTCTTTGACTCTAATATCAGAAATAAAATGGTTGAAGAAGTTAAAATAGAAAAAGAAATTAAACTGGCATTAGAAAAAAATCAGTTTAGAGTTTTTTATCAACCGAAAATTTCGTTATTAAATAATAATAAAATTTCTGGTGCGGAAGCGTTGATTAGGTGGATTCATCCGGAACGGGGCATTATCAGTCCGATGGAATTTATTCCGGTAGCAGAAAAGACGCAATTGATTGTAATGATCGGTCGCTTTGTTTTTGAAGAAGTTTGTAAAACTTTAAGTTTTTGGAGTAAAGAGTATAAAGAAATTTATCCGATTTCAGTTAACTTTTCGATGGTTGAGTTATATCAAAGTGATTTGATTGATTTTATCAAGTATATGATTGCTAAGTATGATTTAAATCCGAAGTATTTGGAAATTGAAATAACGGAATCATCTGCACTGGGTGATTTAAAATATGTAGTGCAGGTCATTAACGAGTTAAAAGGGATAGGGATTAAAGTATCAATGGATGATTTTGGTACAGGCTTTTCCTCCTTGAGCTATTTGAAAAATATTCCGATTAGTATTGTTAAGTTGGATAAATCATTTTTTAATGAATTTGAAACTGATAATCGTAGTAAAAACATCATGAAATCAGTTATTGAGTTATCTAAATCTTTAAATTTAGTAGTTGTTTCCGAAGGTGTTGAAACAAAAGAGCATGTTGAATTTTTAATTGAATGCGGTTGTCACCTGGCACAAGGGTTTTATTTTTCTAGACCAATACCGCAAAATGAGTTTGAACAATTGTTATTTAATAATCAGGAAGCTTAACTTTATAGAAAAAGACCTAAAGGCAAATAGTTATAGTTGCTTTTAGGTCTTTTTCTTACGGTAAGACGGTTTGACAAAAAAGATAATAAGTTATAAAATTAACAAAGAATTAAATATTGCGGAATAGGTGTCCTACGGACTTAATAGGGAAGATCGGTTAGAAGCCGACGCGGTCCCGCCACTGTAAAAGGGAATGAACCCACGATATGCCACTGAGAGATTGGGAAGGTGTGGAAGTAATTATGATCTTGAGCCAGGAGAACTGCCTATTTGACAATCACTGTTTGACCTGCGAGCGATGGGGAGGGGATTTATGTAAGTATGTTAATACAATTATTAAACATTACGATTAAATAAATCCTTTTCTATATAGTGTATAGAAAAGGATTTTTGTTTTATCACTTAAAATAGTCCATAGATTATAATATTTATTAGAAATTTACTTTAGAAAAAGCAATGAGATGAGGTGGACTTTTGTTTAATAAGGAATCACTAAATGATACTTTAGAAATGGTTAATGCGTTAAGCGTGGCGTTGGACTTGAAAAGTGAGTATACTTGTAATCACTCGGCAAGAGTGGCGGAATTATCAGTATTATTGGCAAAAGCATTGCATTTACCGCTAGAAGAACAAATAAGAATTAATTTAGGGGCACATCTTCATGATATTGGTAAAGTTGGAATTAAAAGAGTTGAAAAGGTGTGCCGGTAAGCAGTTTGAAGAAGGGTTAGTCGATGTTTTCATAAAATTAGCATACGCTGATTTATATAGAGAAATTTTAAATTAGTAGGAGGTTTATCGTGAAAAATTTATTAGTAGGAGCTATGATGATGATGACAACAATAGGTATGATATTAGGTAGTAGCAATGATGTCTTAGCTTGTGGTAAATGTGGTAATGAAAAAAATCATCAAGCTATTGTAGTAGTGAGTTTTGGGACAACATTTGATGATGCTAGAGAAAAATGTATTGAAAGCGTAGAAAATAAGATTACGGAAATGTTTCCGTTTTATGAAGTTAGAAGAGCCTTTACTTCTAATATTGTGATGAAGAGGTTGGCGGAAAAAGGAATTATGGTTGATAATCTGGAACAAGCTTTGACAAAATTGAAAAATGAAGAATATACCGATGTTATTATTCAATCAACACATTTAATTCCGGGAGAGGAGTACAATACTAAAATTTTAGAAGTTGCTGCAAAACATAAAAATGATTTTCAAACAATTAAAATTGGCAGACCGGTTTTAACTTATAGTGGTGATAATAATACTAATGATTACAAAGAATTTGTCAAAGCCTTGAAGAAACAATTGCCGCAAAATCAAGGTAAGGATACACAAATTATTTTTATGGGTCATGGTTCTAACCATGAAAATGGAACAGTTTATAGCAAATTGCAACTGGAGCTTGATAAGCAAGGGGTTAAAGGTTATGTGGCGGTTGTTGAAGACGGAGCAGAACCAAGCTTTGATAGTGTTTTAAAGAAATTGGCTAATAATAAAGAAACTAAAAAGGTTTTATTAATGCCGTTAATGTTAGTAGCTGGTGATCA
The DNA here is from genome assembly GCA_018052945.1 of Negativicutes bacterium. Lineage (NCBI taxonomy): Bacteria > Bacillati > Bacillota > Negativicutes > Negativicutes bacterium. The sequence continues at coordinate 14,793 of JAGPMH010000005.1, forward strand.
TGCTAATAATGATATGGCCGGTGAAGAAGAAGATTCCTGGAAAAGCATTTTAACAGCCAAAGGTTATGCTGTGGAAATTTATATGCATGGCTTAGGGGAAAATAAAGCTTTTCAAGATATTTATGTAGAGCATATTAAAGATGCAATAGCGGGAAAATAAAATTTCAAGATAACATTCTCTGAGGTTGCATTATTAATTTTATAAATGATAGAATAATTAAGCAGTCTATATAGACTGCTTAAAGTAATTTTTGCTATTGGCATAAAAATATAGTAGACTACTTAAGTAAGAATTTTTGAGGGGGATATTTAAATGTCAGGTATTTTTTATGGAATTGGTGTAGGACCGGGAGATCCGGAACTATTAACGTTAAAAGCAATAAACATCATTAAAGAAGTGGATGTAATTATTGCACCGAAAACTGAGAAAAAAGAAGATAGTGTCGCTTTATCAATTGCCAGACCTTATTTGAAAAGTGATGTTAATATAGTAAAACAAGTTTTTCCGATGGTTGTTGATTTTGAAAAATCACCGGAAAGTTGGGAAGCTAATAAACAAGAAATTTTAACTTATTTGGAACAAGGGAAAAAAGTTGCATTTTTAACTTTAGGTGATCCAATGTTCTACAGTACTTATATTTATATTTATCGTCTATTAGAAAATACCGGGATTAATATTGAAACTATTCCAGGGGTTAATTCTTTTTGTGCAATTGGCAGTAAATTAGGCTATCCATTAGTCGAAGGTAATGATATTTTAACGATTATTCCTGCGACAGCACCACAAGAAAAAATAGAGCAAGCGATTGCTTTATCCGATAATGTCGTTTTAATGAAGGTTTACAAAAATTTTGCGGAAGTAGTCGACAGTTTAGAAAAGCATGGCTTAGTTGATAATTCAGTGATGATTAGCCGTTGTGGGTTACCGGAAGAAGAGATAATTTCAGATATTAAATTGGCAAAGGATAAGAAAGTTAATTATCTTTCTACTATCTTGGCGCGTCGTAAAAAATAACTTCTGTTAAGATTGGAGTATCATTATGACGAACTTACAATACAATAAAATTAAAGTTATTTTAATGATAATGTGCATTTTTGCACTGGTCGGATCAGGGTGCGGTGTTAATAAGCCGGCAGAGAGCCTAAGTAGCAGAACTTTTCAAGATGATGTCGGACGAAGAGTTCAGATTGAAAAAACTGATAAAATTGTTGCATTATCAAATTCGTTTTTAGATATTTTACATGGTCTTGATGCTAAAGTTATTGGAATCCCTAATACCAAAGAAACAGACTTAAATCAGTATTTTTCAACAGCTGAAAAGGTTGGATTTGTTTATAATATTAATATTGAAAAAGTTGTAGCATTACAACCGGACTTAGTAATTGCCTATCAAGGGATTCATGATAAATTTATTCCGATATTAGAAGCTAATAATATTCCGGTGCTAGTTATAAAAATGAAAACCTATGATGAGGTTTTGACGAAAATTAAACTATTAGCTGAAATTTTAAACAATAAAGAGAAAGGTCAAACCTTGATTGAAAATTTGACTAATAGTGTGGCGACGATAAAAAGTAAATTGCCAAGTCAGAGTAAAAGCATAGTGATACTACATAGTACTGCTCGTGATGTTACCGTAGAACTAGAAAGTAGTATTGCCGGCTGTAGCGCACAGACTTTAGGATTAAAAAACTTAGCAAATAATCAAGAAGCTTTAAGTAATAATCCAGAAATGACTCCGTATAGTTTGGAAAAAATGGTAGCGATGAATCCGGAAATAATCTTTGTGACGATTATGGGCAAAGAAGCTGAATTGAAGACGAAAATGTTGGCGGAAATGAAAAACAATCCGGCGTGGGCGTGTTTGCAAGCAGTAAAAAACAATCAGGTTTATTTTTTAGAGCAGGATTTATTTCAAATTAATCCGGGCTTACGCTATCCTGAGGCAATAGCAACAATGGCAAAGTTAGCTTATCCCGAGGTTGATTATGGCAAATGATAATGATGGTAAAATTAAGTCTAAAACATGGCGAATTTGTGCGATTATAATATTAGTGCTAATTGGTGTAGGTGGTATTTTACTAAGTTTAGCAAAAGGTGCGGTAGAAATACCGATTACTGAGCTTTTAAATATTTTATTAGGACAAGAAAATAATATTAATAGCCAAATTATCTATAATATTAGATTGCCACGGACGATTGTTGCGATTTGTGTAGGGCTTAATTTAGCAGTAGCAGGGGCAATACTGCAAGCGATTATGAGAAATCCGTTGGCTGATCCGCATATTATCGGAATCTCCTCCGGTGCCGGGTTAGCTGGAATTGCGACGATGATTATTCTGCCTAAATTTGAATATTTAATAACGCCGATATCGTTTTTAGGAGCAATGTTGGCGGCTGTAGTTATCTATATTTTAGCCTGGAAAGATGGTATTAGACCCGTGCGGATTATTTTAGCCGGTGTTGCCGTATCAGCTTTTTTTGGCTCAGGAATATCGGCATTGATGATTTTTTACAGTGATAGAATCCATAGCGCTTTAATGTGGATGGTGGGCGGTCTAGCGGCCAGAAGTTGGCCTCATGTTGAAATTATTTTGCCTTATACGATTTTTGGTTGCATTGTAGCATATTTAGGAGCACGAAACCTCAATATTTTGCAATTAGGCGATGATATAGCAAGAAGCTTAGGCTTAAAGGTGGAAGTGGTTCGTTTCAGTATGACAGCAATAGCGGCTATCCTGGCGGCTAGTTCTGTTAGTGTGGTCGGGTTATTAGGATTTGTGGGGCTGATTGTTCCACATGCGGCTAGATTATTAGTCGGTTCTGATTATCGATATTTATTACCGGCTACTGGTTTTTTAGGAATTGCAGTTATTACACTTAGTGATACTTTTGCTAGAGTGGTGTTTGCACCAATTGAATTACCGGTAGGGATTATTATGGCCTTTATCGGTGCTCCGTTCTTCTTATTTTTATTAAGGAGGGAGTTGTAATGTGCTTAATTGAAGCGACTCAGATTAAAGTTTGTTTTGCCGAAAAAACAATTTTAGCCGACCTTAATTTAAAAATTCCAGCTGGTAAAATTACGGCGATTATTGGTCCGAATGGTTCAGGAAAAAGCACCTTGCTGAAGGCTTTGACTGGATTGGTTAAAGTTAAACAAGGGCAGGTTTTATTTAAAAATAATCCTTTGCAGAAGATTAGTAGTAAGAAGTTAGCGCAGCAAATGGCTTTTTTGCCACAGTCACCTTTAGTGCCGGCAGATTTAACCGTAAAAGATTTAGTGGCTTATGGTCGGTTTCCTCATAGAAGTTGGTGGCAGAACAATGAGGGAGAAGACGCTAAGATTATTGAATGGTCATTGGGTGAGACTGGGATAGAATATTTTAAAGACCGTTTGGTAAGCACTTTATCCGGTGGGGAGCGACAACGAGCATGGATTGCGATGGCGCTTGCACAAAAACCGCAGTTGTTAATGTTAGATGAACCAACTACTTATCTTGATATTGGACATCAATTAGAAGTGTTAAATATCATTAAAAAATTAAATATTGACCATAAAATTTCGATTGTGATGGTAGTACATGATTTAAATCAAGCGCTACAATATGCTGATAATATTGTTGTGATGGCTGAAGGAAAAATTGTTGCGAGTGGTAGCCCGCAGAGTGTTATTACGAAGGATTTATTAAAAGGTATTTTTGGGGTGGAAGCAGACGAAATCATCAATAGTTTAGGCTATAAAAATTTTCTGCCACTTAAATTGGTGAAGCCGAAAAATAAACAAGACTAAATATTGTAAAAATAGTATAATTAACTTAAATATCTTTTGATGTGAGGTGTACTATGAATTTTTGCATTTTTTGTGGGCTGGAAATGCCTAAGGACGCAAAATATTGTCAGATGTGTGGCAAACGTCAGCCGAAAAATAATAATGATCAACAAGAAGTTCAAGAAAGCGAAGATAAAAAGAGCTTGTTGGAGTCACCGCAAAAATTAATTGTGATTGGCATAGGAGCTTTTATAGTTTTGATTGCAATTATAACAGGAATTATGATGTTGTTGTTGAAAAAGTAATGATATTGATAAAAGCTGATTGAGGTGATTATATGTATTGTCCTGCTTGTGGCGTTGAAATAAGTGATGAAGGTAGTTTTTGTGCTAGCTGTGGCAAAAATATTGCTTATTTAACCATTGATCGACAAAGTTATGTTGGGAAATTAAAACAAAATACTGTGACAGCCAAAAAAGAAACAGTAGCTACAGAGACTGAACCATCGCTGAAAATTAGTCCAATGGAGTTGGCGTCGTTAGAAACGGTCACTGATGAGCTTGCACCGGCAGAGGGCGAAGTTGCTGGTACAAGCGAAGTAACAGAAAAGAGTACGGTACCACAAGTAGTGGCAGATGAAGAAACTGTTATGCCGAAGGGCTTTTATTGTAATAACTGTGGTTCATTTTTGTTTCCGGAAGATAATTATTGTTATGATTGCGGTAAGAAAACGCAGAAAAAATATTACCATAATGTGGTCAGCTCGAAAAAGAATATGAAAGGGCTACTGCTTGGTTTTAGTGCTTTATTGCTACTAGCGTTAGCTTATTATATTGTTGTTGCTGTTTTATTAAATGGTATTGAGTAAATTATAGTGTGAAAATTACCCTGAAGAGTTTAGACTCTTTAGGGTAATTTTGGTCTAGTGGAGGAAAAATGATTATTATTGAAAATTTAGTTAAAAATTTTGGCAGTAGAATAGCAGTGAACAAGCTAAGTTTTCAGGTTGCTGAAGGTGAAATTTTTGGTTTGTTGGGACCTAATGGTGCCGGCAAGACTACAACAATAAAAATGTTATCAATGTTGTTAAGACCTACTGCCGGTGAAATTGCCATCGGTGGGTTTAATCTCAAGCACAATGAGCAAGAGATAAAAACGATGATTGGGGTTGTACCGCAACATTTTAATTTGGATTATGATTTGACAGTGTGGGAAAATCTGATATTACATGGTAAGCTTCATAAAATGGAGGCTAGTTATATCAAACAAAGAAGTACGGAATTACTAGAATACGTAGAATTATTAGACCGCAAGGATGATTTTGTCCAAAAATTATCCGGTGGAATGAAACGTAGACTGATGATTGCTCGAGCGCTAATGCATAATCCGAAAATTTTATTTTTGGATGAGCCGACGGTTGGACTAGATCCTCAAGTGCGAAGAAAACTATGGGATTTGATTAGAAAAATGCACAATGATAATGTGGCAGTATTATTAACGACACATTATATTGAAGAAGCTGAAAATTTATGTAATAGAGTAGCAATTATGGAGAAAGGTTCATTAATAGCCTTAGATAGTCCGAAGGAATTATGTAATATGGTTGGAAAATATGTAATAGAATATGAAATAGAAAATAAACTAGAATATAAATTTTTTGATACCAGAGAAGAAGCGTCAAATTTTGCGTGTACTCTTGTCGATACTGCGATTATCAGAAAATCAAATTTAGAGGATGTATTCGTAGAATTGACAGGAAGGACGGTGAATTAATATGTTACAAGATATTATGACGGTCTTTTGGCGGGATTGGTTAGTTTTAAAAAGACGACTTGTAAAATTTATCTTTGCGAGAATGGTTACTCCGATGTTATATCTAATAGCCTTTGGTTGGGGACTAGGTAAAAATATCAATGTTCAAAGTGGCAGTTATCTTGACTTTTTAGTGCCGGGCATTCTTGCTTTAAATTCTATGAATATTAGTTTTAGTGGAGTGGCTCTACCGCTTCATACTAGCCGGGTTTATCATAAAACTTTGGAAGAATACTTGGTAGCACCGATTAAATCGATTTCGTTCATTATCGGTAAATTACTCAGCGGAGTTTTAAGAGGCTTAATATCTTCGGTGATTATTATTATTATGGCTTATTTATTTGGTGCTAGCTTTGTTATAAATCTAAAATTTGTTATGGTATTGGTTTTAAACTGTTTAATTTTTTCAGCAGTAGGGTTTATTGCCGCGTTATTAATTGATGCACACGAAGATATGGGTAATTTTAACACCTATATTTTATTGCCAATGTCATTTTTGTGTGGAACATTTTTTTCTACGGAAAAATTACCGCAAATAATTCATTACTTCTTAGAACTATTACCATTAACGCATGCTAGTAATGCCTTGAGGGTTTTGGGTAGTAATGGGGATATTACCATTTTCCCAGTAGCAGTATTGGTAATTTATGCATTTGGTTTATCAATGACCTGTTGGTGGTGTATGGAAAATTTGAAAAAATAAAACCAAGTGACAATTATTGCTTTTTAAAAATTGATTTGTTATACTTTACATAAGGAACTTCATCCCATGCTTATGGCTTGTTGTTAACAAGAAGGTGCTGATCCTTGCTTTTTTTTGTGCAAGAAGGTACCTCTTAAATAAAAGGAGGGTCTTATAATTATGAAAGTTACTGTTGTTGGAGCTGGTAACGTTGGTGCAACTTGTGCTAATGTGATTGCGCTAAAAGGTTTTGCTAGCGAATTGGTGTTATTAGACATCAAAGAAGGTATCTCAGAAGGTAAAGCTATGGATATGATGCAAACGTCTCATATGATGGGCTTTGATACAACTATGATTGGTTGTACTAATGATTACAGCAAAACTGCTGATTCCGCAGTTGTTATTATCACTTCCGGTATTCCTCGTAAACCGGGTATGACTCGTGAAGAACTAATTGGTACTAATGCTGGTATTGTTAAAAGTGTAGTTGATCAAATTTTGAAATACTCACCAAATGCAATATTTGTAATTATATCAAATCCAATGGACACAATGACTTACTTGGCATTAAAAGCAAGTGGTGTTCCGAAAAACCGTATTGTTGGTATGGGCGGAATGTTAGATAGCAGCCGTTTCAGATACTATATCAGCCAAGCATTAGGATGCACTCCTACTGACGTTGATGGCATGGTAATTGGTGGTCATGGTGATACTACAATGATTCCATTAATCCGTTTTGCAACTTATAAAGGAATTCCTGTAACTGAACTTTTAGATAAAGAAACTTTAGATAAAATTGTTGCAGATACTATGGTTGGTGGCGCTACTTTAACAGGCTTACTTGGTACTTCTGCTTGGTATGCTCCTGGTGCAGCCGGTGCAACTGTTGCTGAAGCAATTGCTACTGATGCTAAAAAACTTATCCCTAGCTGTGTATACCTTGAAGGTGAATATGGCGAAGAAGATATTTGTATTGGTGTTCCAGCAGTGCTTGGTGCTAATGGCGTTGAGAAAATCATCGATGTTAAATTAAATGCTGAAGAAAAAGCTTTATTTGATAAAAGCGTTGCAGCTGTTCGTACAATGAATGCTGCTTTAGCAGATGTTTTAAAATAATTAAATTTAAAAGCAGCCGAAAGGCTGCTTTTTCTTGCTTTTTCTTGGGTAATATTGTAAAATATAACTTGTGATGGCTATTAAAAATGATAAGATAACAATTTTATTTTAGAACTGTTGTTCAGTGGGGAATTTTAAAATAATAATCTTACTTAGAGATACCGCTAACCTTAGCGGTTTATTTCTATTTTGATAGCTGATGTTATATTTTAGGAGGTTTAGTTATGGCGATAAAATTATTGGCAACAGATTTAGATGATACTTTGTTAAATGATCAATTTATGGTATCACAGCAAAATAAGGAAGCTATTTTTAAAGCCGTTGAACAAGGCGTTATTGTAACTATTGCAACCGGAAGAATGTTTAGTTCGGCCTTGCCATTTGCTAAGCAATTAGGGATTAATGTACCGATTATAACTTATAATGGAGCCTTGGTTAAATATTGTAATACTGGTGAAGTTTTATTTGAACAACCAATTGATCCAGAAGTTGTCGGTGAAATTTTAGAATTATTTCGTGAAAAAAATTGGTATATTCATTTATATGTTAACGATATTTTGTATGTAAAAGAACATTGTGAAAAAGCACAAGGTTATGAAAAATTAGCTGGGATAAAGGCTGAGGTTGTCGGTGATAAGATCTATGATTTTCGCGAAGGAATTTTAAAGATGCTCGCTATTGCGGAGCCAGAGCAGATGAAAGAAGTGGCAAAAACCGTGCAAACTACTTTTAAAGGTCGTGTTTTTGCGCCACAATCCAAAGAAAATTACTTGGAAATTGTTGATCCTAATATTAATAAAGCCATTGCCTTGGATTTTTTAGCTAAAAAACTAAATGTAAGACAAGAAGAAGTTATGGCAATTGGTGATTCCAATAATGATTTGGATATGATAAAATATGCCGGGTTTGGAGTAGCGATGGGCAATGCTTTTGAAACAGTAAAAGCTGTAGCAGACGTAGTTACCTGTAGTAACGAAGAGTCCGGAGTAGCCGCTGCTATTGAAAAATTCATATTGCAAGCAAAATAAAAAATACTGTAACCAGTTTGCTGGTTACAGTATTTTTATTATCGCTCGATTTCCCAGCTTCTGATAATGATGGGCTGAATACCGGCAGAGCCATAGTTTTGAAATTCTGCGTTAGCATTCCAGACTCTTAGACCCGTTAAGCCGGAGCTAAAAACTCTATCGGGCTTGGTGTCTCGATCAATGAAGCGTAAAATTGGTAGACCATCAAGACTAATAGTGTGTATAACTTTCCCAGAAGCATCAGGCCTAACATCGATTGTTAAAATATGACTTTGGTTAAGCATAGTATTGTTTTTATTGGTAACCTTATTTAATTGGTTAAGGGCGGTGCTCATCGGGATACTCATGGTGTCCTGGCCATTAAGTGGATTAGTATTTAAATTATAAGAATTATCGCTATTTTTACTCCAGGTAGCAGCTTTAGTGCTCTTTTGCCAAGACTGGTTATTGTAATAATTGTTGGAATAAAGTTTCTCGTAATTATTGGAAATTATTTCATTATACCAAGGAGTAGTAGTGCTTTTATAATCAGCAACTACTTTTTTTACGAGAATCTGATCTGGTGTTAGACCGGGATCGTATTGCAATACATATCCTGACAGATTATTAGGATTGCCATTAGCGAGATAATATATACCATAACCACAATCATTAGGATTAGTAGAGCTTGTTGACTTTAAATTTACTTTGTAATTTAATGTAAAGCCGAGGTTGCCGGTAGGGTCTAAGTGATTTTCATCATTAGAATAGACTTTTTGGTTGAAGAGAACCTGATAATAATTTTTACCATCGGGAGCAGTGGCTGAAGCATTTTCGCCGGAACCAGAGATAGACCAAGGTTTATCGGAAAAAGCGGCATTGTTAAAATATGAAGTTAAGACTGGTGGAGTGGCGGATGGTATTAATAAATAAGCCACAACAGTTTTGCTGGTACTACCGACGATACCGGTGGAGCTAACTTTATAATACGAATCATTAGCTGTTACTCCAGCGGGAAGATTTGTTGTTATTTTAGTAATGCTAACAGTAAAGGTTGGAGAATTATCGTTAGTGTTATCAATTTTAATAGGATTACTACTAAGAGTGGCTGTATTCCACACTCTGGTATTGTCGGGGGTGTTTTCTAAAGCGTGAGCCCAGACGTATTGAATACCGGCTTCAGCAACAGCTTGAGCAGAATTTTGTTGGCCGTAATTAAAAGAAAAAGTTTTACTTAAGCCACTGATATTTTTATTGAAATAAACGCCGGCTAAGGACGTCATAATTAGCAACGAGACCATAGCAAGTACGGTCACAGAACCATGCTGGTTTGATTTAGAATGCATTTATTAATTTCCTCCTAACCGAGCTGAATTGTTCATTAGAAAAATAGTTTCAGTAATGGTTTGAGTAACTGCACCAGTTGTAAAGGTCATAGTTAGCTTAATAGCTGAATTATTAATATTTTTCACGACAAAGTCGTTATTATTAATGCTGGCGATTGTAGCGTTAGTGATAGGAACTTTTTTTCCACTGCCGACCTGGCGAGTGAGTTCATTATTTACAATAGCATAAGTGATAGTTTGGGTTAAATTATTGGGTTTGACAAAAGTTAGGCTATGACCTTCAAAGCTGTTAGAAGGCGTTGAAATACTGTAGCCTGACTTGATATCTTCAGACATTAAGCTCAGTGCCCAGCGTGATTCTTGTAATAAATCGATATTGTTTGTTCCGGTTTGAATGATATTAATGGTATTTCCTAAAGTTACAGCAGTGGTGGTAATAATGATGATTGATACTGCTAGACCAATCAGTAATTCGGCTAAACTAAAGCCTTGTTGATTTGTTTGTTTCATATAAAACCTCTATTTTAAGATTTGCCAGAAAGATCGCGGAGGTAGTATTTATCAAGATAAATATTTTCATTTGATTTAGTATTAATAGCAGTTATTTTAGCGTGAATTAGGCGTTCTGCAACATTATTAATATTAGCAATCTTAGCAGTTATGATGATCTTGGTATTAACAGGGAGTTTGTCAGGATTAAAATTATAGCTTTCGAGCGTGCTCCTTATTAGGGTATCTGAAGAATTTGGTGCTGTTGAGTTATACAGCTCGGTAAAATCATCTTGCTCAAGAACTAGGTTATGCCAATTATTAATATTGATAGTTTGTAAAGCCTCACCGTAAGAAGTTGCTAATTGATATAATTGAGTTTGCGAATTGTTTACTCCGAAGGTTTTGCTACTGGTGAAAATTAATAGCAAGATTGCCAGTGAAATTGTAGTAAGCAATAATCCAAGGAGTGAGTCTACTAAGACAAAGCCGTTATGTGGTGATAGTTTAATCATAAGAACCTCATTAATTTTCTTCGGATTTATAAGTAGGATTGCTTTCATTTGATATTCTAATGCGATGGGTTGTTTTCGCTAAAATAATATGTTGCGATTTATTACTGGTGTTATCCGTTATAGTGATGATATAAGGGGTATTGTTGGTTAAGTTTTTAGCATCAAAGCTTAATGTTAACGGCAAAGTGCCGTTGTTGTTACTTAGCTTTAAAGTTTGAGGTAAAGGCTGAGTCTTTATGACGACGTTATTGGTTAGTAGTTGATAATAAGTTTCGGCTAACTTTAACTGGCAGGTTTGAGTGGTGTTGTTTTCAAGTGCTTGGAATTGTAAATTTCTGATATCGGCAGCTAATTGTTCAGTGCTAGTTGTTAAATAATTATTATTAACTGATTGTTGACCGGAAAATAAGGCAAAGCTACAGATTATTGCTAAAATTGCTAAGGTTATTAGAACTTCCGGCAAGGTATAGCCATATTGTTTCGTAATAAGCCCCCCTAATTTTTAAAAGTTAATTTTACCTTCTACGTAATGAAAAATTTTCCTTTAAGTCTACGCAGTCAGTCTGTTTAGTCAGTTTTTTTAATAAATAAGAGGAGTAATTTTTGAAAAAGTTGGTGATGATAATTATTAATTATCACCATAGCGATAAATGATAAGCTAGCAGGAGTAATTTTGATTTTTTAGTGAATTTAGCATATAATTATTAAATTAGATTAGAAAATTTGTGTTAAGGTAAAATAGAGGTGAATATAATGGAAGAAGTGCGCTTGGTTATTATCACAGGAATGTCTGGTGGCGGAAAAACACAGGTCAGCAGAATTATGGAGGATCTGGGTTATTTTTGTGTTGACAATTTACCACCAATGTTTATTCCGAAATTTACGGAACTTTGTAAGCATTCATCTGGTAAAGTCAATAAAGTTGCGTTAGTAATAGATACGAGAAGTAGAGAGTTCTTTAATGCCTTAGTGCATATTTTAGAGGAACTTGATGTTACCGGTGTACGATATGAGATGTTATTTATGGAAGCCAATGATGAAGCCATTATCAGAAGGTATAAAGAAACCAGAAGACGGCATCCGATGGCACAACATAATCGAATTGCGGAGGGCATCGCTAAAGAACGGGAAATACTGAAAAAAGTACGAGCGAAAGCGACCCATATTATTGATACCTCTTGTATGCCTAAAGGCAAATTAAACGAAACTATTTTAAAGCTTTTTTCTGAAGAAACCGAAACCGAAAGAATGAATATTAATATTGTTTCCTTTGGGTTTAAATACGGTATGCCAATTGATGCCGATATGGTGTTTGATGTGCGGTTTTTACCTAATCCGTTTTATGTTGAAGAATTAAAACGGAAAAGTGGAGCAGTGCCGATCGTGGGAGAATATATAGCGAAATGGCCCGTAACCAAAACTTTTTTAGAAAAATTATTTAATATGCTAGAATTTTTAGTGCCTAATTATGTGATTGAAGGGAAGCCCCAATTGGTAATTGCTATTGGTTGTACCGGCGGAATGCATCGTTCGGTTTTTACAGCAAATAAGGTTTATGAGTTGCTAAAAAGTAAAGGCTATAAAGTTAATTTAGAACATCGTGATCTTATGAAAAACAAAGTTGAAGAACATATTGAAGAATACAAGATAGAGGGATAAATATGCAGTTTTTAAAATGGCTGTATCCCGGAATGCGCTTTAAACGCTGGCTAGCATTATTTGCAGTTGGTGTTATGATGGCGAGTATCGGGTTGGCAATTGCGTTAAGTTATAAATATGTCGGCAATATTGAAGAAGCAATTTTTCGGGCGGTTTATATGACTACTGGAACGTATTATTATACAGTTACAGTAGTTGTTGGAATTTCTTTATTAGGGGTAGGAATAGTAATGATGATCCTATCGTCCCAAATGATTGTTCGTTCGGTAACTAGTGTTATTATTCCGGATAGCTCAGAAAAATTAGTTGATTTAATGTTTGAAAAACGGAAATTAAATAAAGGACCAGCTATTACTGTAATTGGCGGTGGAACAGGCTTGTCAGTGTTACTTCGTGGGCTTAAGTGCGTTACCAGTAATGTTACGGCGGTTGTTACGGTTGCTGATGATGGGGGTTCGTCCGGACGAATCAGACAAGACTTAGGAATAATTCCGCCGGGCGATTTAAGAAATTGTTTGGTTGCGTTAGCGGACACTGAACCGTTGATGGAAAAATTATTTCAGCATCGCTTTGGTGGAAAAGGCGATTTGGCCGGACATAGTTTTGGGAACTTATTTATTGCGGCAATGGCTGAGGTTCTAGGTGATGTTGAAAAGGCATTGAAAGAGTCCAGTAAGGTTTTGGCAGTAAAAGGAAAGGTTCTACCTTCTAGTACAGAAACAGTAAGGCTATTTGCTGAAATGGCTGATGGAACTATTGTAGAAGGCGAGTCTCAGATACCTTTAGCCAATCAAAAGATTAATAAGGTTTTTTTAGAGCCGGCAGACGTTGCTCCGGTGAAGAGTTCGTTAGATGCACTAAAAGAATCTGATGCGATAATTTTAGGTCCGGGCAGTTTATATACCAGCGTTTTGCCTAATTTATTAGTAAATGGTATTGCAGAGACAATCAAAAATAGTAAAGCGATTAAAATTTACATTTGCAATGTTATGACGCAACCTGGAGAAACCGATGACTATACCGCTTCAATGCATATTAAGGCACTATTAGATCATGTCGGCCCAGGGATTATTGATTATGTTATAGTTAACTCTAAAGAAATATCATTAGCAGCGCAAGAAATGTACGCTGATCAAGGTGCGAAAGTTGTAAAAATTGATGAAAGTGAAATTGACAAGTTAGGGGTCAAATTGGTCAAAGCTAATATTATTAATGAAACTAATTTAGTGCGACATGATCCGGTTAAATTATCACGAACGATTATGAAAATGGTATATGATTTAAAATCAAACTCTGAGCGCATGAAATTATTAGATTATTACTTGATTAATGATAATGTTAAAGAACAAAGGACTGAATAAAGGTGTCATCTTTTTCTGCTGAAGTAAAAAATGAACTGGCTCGTGCTAATAATAAAAAGTCTTGCTGTGATGTTGCAGAGTTGGCATCACTGTTACGTATGGGTGGAAATCTGTTGATTGGTACCAATAAGAGCTTTGGTATTAATTTTACGACTGAAAATGCCGCAATTGCTCGCAAGACTTTAACTTTGATAAAGCAGAGTTTTAATTTAAAAACTGAAGTAATGGTTAGTCGGGCTCGCAGACTTAAAAAAAATAACAGCTATTTAATTAGAGTTGTTCCGGAACCAAGAGTAAGCGAATTATTGACCTTATTGGGGATTTTACAAGGTGAGAGTTTTAATGCCGGTAAAGATAAAGGGATTTTACGTAAGAATTGTTGTAAAAGATCTTATTTGAAAGGTGCTTTTTTAGGTGGCGGGTCTGTTAGTAAGCCTGAATCTGATTATCATCTAGAATTAGTGACCGGAAGTTTTTCTTTTGCCGAAACTATCGTTAATATTATGAAAAGCTTTAATTTGCCGGTTCGATTAACCGATCGAAAAAATGATTATATTATTTACCTCAAAGATGGTGAGGCGATAATTTCGTTTTTACGTAATGTCGGAGCTAATAGTGCACTTTTGGATTTTGAAAATGTCAGAGTAGTAAAGGAAATGCGTAATCAAATAAATCGAATCGTCAATTGTGAGACGGCAAACTTACAAAAAACAGTGAATGCTTCTTTTCGCCAAGTTGAAAAGATCAAGTTAATTGATAAAATTATGGGGCTAGATAATTTGCCTGATAAATTAAAAGAAGTAGCCAGACTTAGACTTTCTTTTCCAGAGGCAACCTTGCAAGAGCTAGTGGCGTGTAATGAACATAAAATTAGTAAATCGGGGATTAATCACCGCTTGCGTAAGTTGGAAGAAATTGCAATTAGTTTAACAAAGGATGAAATTAATGAAAAAGGTAAGAATGAATAATAAGATAAAAGTTGGTTTGGCACTAGTATTGTTATTAGGTTTAGGTTGGTTATTTAATTATGTATCAAAACCGGCGCAAGGCATGCCGATACTGTTATATCATATGGTTAATGATGGCAAAAGTTCTTATGCTATTACGCCTACTGAATTTGAAGAACAAATGAAGTACTTAAAGGAAGAAGGCTATACAACGATATCGTTGTTAGAATATGTTAAAGCACGCAAAGGAAAATTAAATTTGCCGGAAAAACCGTTGGTAATTAGTTTTGATGACGGGTATCTTGATAACTATACTGTAGCGTTGCCGATTATGAAAAAATATGATTTTAAAGGGACGGTTTTTGTAGTCGGAAATGATATTGGGAAAAAAGGTTATTTAAATTATGAAGATATTAGAAATTTACAAAAACATGATTTTGAAATAGCTTCGCATACTGCCAATCATTTACCACTAAGTAAGTTGTCCTTTGAAGAAAAGAAACACGAAATTGAAATATCAAAATTATTTTTAGATTGGAAAACTGATAAAACAGTGTTCTTCATGGCCTATCCTAATGGAAGTTATGATCAGGAATGTCTTGATATTTTAAAACAAACTAATTATTTAGGGGCGTGTACTACTGATAGTGGTCTTAACACTTTTACAACGGATTTATATGAACTTAAAAGAATCAGTATTCCTAAACCGATGTTTGGATTAACTGAATTTAAATTGAGATTTTGGCGAGCTAATGCTTATGCCAGGTTAAATGAATTATTTAATTAACTGGAGGAATATTGTGAAATTATCCAAAATTAAGGTACTTATTTATGCCTTGTTAATAATAGTTTGTTATAGTAGTATAGCTTGGGCTAAAGCAACTACTACCGAGCTTAATAATATTGGACAGCTTGCAGTTACCAGCATTGATAACGGTGGTAAATTGCTATTTTCCGATAGCCCGGAATTAGTTGATAAAGATGGAATTATGTATGCTGATACTATTCAAGGTATCGCTAGACTTTATTGTTACCATGTTAATAACACTAATAGCCCAAAAAGAATTTTTATTTTATTAGAAAACAATAGTGCTGAGGGGGTTAGTGTTGAAGTTGGGAAATATGGCTTAGCGCAACCTAGTGCCGATTATTTGGCAGTAGGAAAACAGGTTCAAGTAGATTATTTTAAAAGTCGTAATTCCTATATTGTCTATGTACCACCGAAATCAGTACGAGTCTTGTCTAAAGATATGGCGAAGATGATTGCCACTAAAGATATGTTAGTACACGGAATGTTTGATATTAACGCTGAAAAACCTATTACAGTAAAGTTTGTAATGATGGCGGCTAATGGTGAAATTGAAAATTTGGCTAAAAATTTAAAAATATTACCAGCAGATCAATGGCGCTTGAGAGGAACTTTTGAGCATATGAATCGCCTAATAATAGGCAAGGGTAAATATGATAATAACAATAAACCGGTATTAATTAATTTGGCGGATAACAATTTTGATAAATATATTGAAGGAATTGATGCTACTGATGGTAGCAAAACACAAAATTACGGCAATTATGGTTTGCTATATCGTGTTTATATTCCTACTAAAGGACAAGGTTCTATTAATTATTACTTGCAACCACGGGGCGGGGTTTATGCCGGAGCATTAAAAATTGAGCAAAATTATAGTAAAAACATTCTTAAATTAACTCCGAGTAAGCAAACTTGCTTTGGTGATAAGGATATGTTGGATATGGAATGGTTGGGCGAGTATGTCGTTGGTGAACCATTGAGCTTTTATTTTATGCCACCGGGGGCTTCTAATCTACCGGTAGCGTTGGCCTTAGTACCAAAGAAATCATAATAATACTTGAAAAAAATTATAAATAAATGTAGACTTATCTTATTGAAAAAAGATATTTAAACTGGATTTATCCAGCTTAAACATATATTGATTAGCCAAATGGCGAGGAGGGATTACAATGGCTAAACGCATTAAAACTGTAAACAAGGCTTCTCTACAAGCTACTGCTCATACTGGTGGTTGTGGTGAATGTCAAGCATCTTGCCAATCAGCTTGCAAAACTTCATGCACGGTAGGCAATCAAGCTTGCCAAAAATAAGGCACGCAAGGAGATCCTCTTGCCACTATGGTGAGAGGATTACTGTTTTCTTAGAGAAGTATGTTGTAAAGAGGAGTTTTGAAGTGAAAATTCATAAGTTTCAACTAAATGGCATGTATATAATGCTAGATATAAATAGTGGTGTTGTCCATATTATTGATGAGATGATTGATAAGATTATGGATATCTATAATGGTAGTAATAAGGCAGAGGTTATTGATGCTTTATCCACCTTTTATCCTGAGAGTGAATTAAATGAAGCGTTACTTGAACTGGATGAATTAATTGATAATAAAGAATTGTTTGCCGAAGACTTATCGCTTCCTCCAACTTTTAGTGAGGAGCCACTGGTAAAATCATTGTGTCTACATGTCGCTCATGATTGTAATTTGCGTTGTCAATATTGTTTTGCGAGCACCGGTGATTTTGGGTTAGATCGTAGTATGATGACTACAGACATTGGTGAAAAGGCGGTTGACTTTATTATTGCCAATAGTGGCAATCGAACTAATTGTGAGATGGATTTTTTTGGTGGCGAGCCACTGATGAACATGCCGGTGGTAAAGCATGTTGTTTCTTATATTAGAAAGCGTGAAATTGAAAGTGGGAAAAAATTCAAACTTACGTTGACTACGAATGGTGTTTTGTTAAATGATGATAATATTAATTATTTAAAGGATAATGACATCAGTTTGGTGTTGAGTTTAGATGGACGGAAAGAAGTCCATGATAAAATGCGTCCGAATATGGCGGGACAAGGTAGCTATGAGAAATCATTAGCTAATTTTAAACAAGCAGTAGTGGCTAACAATGGGCAAAATTATGTTTTGCGCGGAACGTTTACAGCGTATAATTTAGATTTCATGGCAGATGTGCTTGATATGGTAGATAAAGGCTTTGCTAATGTTTCAGTTGAGCCGGTAGTATCTAAAGATGTTCCTTATGCCTTAGAGCAAGAACACTTACCACAACTTTTTGCCGAGTATGAAAAATTGGCGATTGAATTTATCAATCGCAAAAATACTGATAAAGACTTTGCTTTTTTCCATTTTAATATGGATATTCATAACGGCCCTTGTATTGCAAAACGCCTTAGTGGCTGTGGCGCCGGACATGAATATTTCGCAGTAGCACCAAATGGTGATTTATATCCGTGTCATCAATTTGTTGGTCGAGAAAATTATCTAATGGGTAATATTTTTGACGGTGTGAAGAAAAAGGAAGTTTCAGCAGATTTTCGTAACGCTCATGTATTAAATAAAGAAGAATGTAGCAAGTGTTGGGCAAGATTTTTCTGTAGCGGAGGCTGTCACGCTAATGCTGATTTATTTAATAGCAATATCTATCAACCATATGAAATAGGTTGTGAATTGCAAAAGAAAAGATTAGAATGTGCACTAATGATTCAAGCTCAGCTGGCAATAGTCGATTAAATGAGCTTTAAATAATAACTTAGGAAAGTTTGCTCTAGGTTATTATTTTTTTCAATAAAGACCGGATGTTAAAGATTTTTGCATAAAAAAACAGATAACCTAGTTAAATAAGCAAGAAATTAATTATAAGATAATTGATTTTTATGTTACTTTTTTGTTATTATATTTAGGAGAGTTAACATAAGATGAGCTTGAATATTTTTCTTTGTTAAAGATTAATGAGTTTTATTAAAAGCAAAGGAATTTTTTTATGAATTTAGAATGGGATTTGGCACTGCGCATTGTGTTATCAGGAATTTTAGGTGCAGTCATCGGCTATGAACGACAAGCTCGGCATAAAGCGGCAGGACTGAGAACTCATATGCTGGTTAGTATGGGCTCTTGCTTAATTATGATTTTATCATATAAAATTTATTATATGGTGGAAGGTCATACCAATGCTGATCCGGCGAGGTTAGCGGCACAAGTGGTTAGTGGTATTGGTTTTTTGGGTGCAGGCAGTATTATGAAGGACGGACTGAACGTTCGGGGCTTGACTACTGCTGCTAGCTTATGGGTAGTTTCAGCCGTAGGCTTAACTGTGGGAGCTGGTTTTTATGAAGGGGCAATCTTCGTAACAGTGATGATTTTAGTAGTGCTTGGGATTTTAACTAAAATTGAATATCGTACATATGATTCCAGTACTTTTTTATTAATCGTAGAAGGTGATGAAAATGAGGAGTTGTTAGGGCAGATTTGTAAAACTCTGGTCGAACACAATGTGGCAATTTTAGATGTAAAAATTGAAAGTAAATCACCATTTGTGGCAAGCTTCTTAATAAAGTCTTCTAAAGAATTTAAAAACCAACAAATTATCGCACAAATTTTAACAATTGAAGGGATTAGAGCTGCGAGAAGAGAGTAAATTTTTATAAAAACATAAAAATATATAATGAAACGCTGAAAAATTGGCAGGATTTTAGATTTTAATGTCGAATTTGATTAAGGTATCAGTAAAATAATAATAAACTAGTTTACGTCTGAATGATTTGGTGTTAAGCTAAAAATGTTAATTGACACTAAGTCAGTCAGTCAATTATATTAATCTGGAAAAATCCAGAAAAATTTTTAGGGGGTAATTTTTATTATGGCAGTAAAAGTAGCGATCAATGGTTTTGGACGTATTGGACGTCTTGCGTTCAGACAAATGTTCGGAGCAGAAGGATATGAGATTGTAGCAATCAATGACTTAACAAGTCCTACAATGCTAGCTCACTTATTAAAATACGATTCAGCTCAAGGCAGATACGCATTAGGTGATACAGTAGTAGCTGGTGAAGATTCAATCACAGTTGATGGCAAAGAAATTAAAATCTATGCAAAACCAAACCCTGAAGAATTACCTTGGGGCGAATTAAACGTAGATGTAGTACTTGAATGTACTGGTTTCTTCGCTTCTAAAGACAAAGCAGCAGCTCACATTAAAGCAGGCGCTAAAAAAGTTGTTATCTCAGCTCCAGCTGGTAACGACCTTCCAACAGTAGTATTCAATGTTAACCATGAAGTGTTAAAAGCTAGCGATACAGTTATTTCCGCAGCTTCTTGCACAACTAACTGTTTAGCTCCAATGGCGCAAGCTCTTAACGACTTAGCTAAAATCAAAAGTGGTATCATGTCAACAATTCATGCTTACACTGGCGACCAAATGGTTCTTGATGGCCCTCAAAGAAAAGGTGACTTAAGAAGATCCCGTGCGGCTGCAGTTAATATCGTTCCTAACTCCACTGGTGCTGCAAAAGCTATCGGTTTAGTTATTCCTGAATTAAATGGTAAATTAATTGGTTCTGCACAACGTGTTCCAACTCCAACTGGTTCAACTACTATCTTAGTTGCTGTTGTAGAAGGTACTGTTACTAAAGATCAAGTTAATGCTGCTATGAAAGCTGCTGCTAACGAATCTTTCGGTTACACTGAAGAAGAATTAGTATCAAGCGATATCATCGGTATTAAATTTGGTTCATTATTTGATGCAACTCAAACAATGGTTTCTCCAATGGATAACGGTTGCACTCAAGTTCAAGTTGTTTCATGGTATGACAATGAAAACAGCTACACTAGCCAAATGGTTCGTACAATCAAATACTTTGCAGAACTTGCATAATTATTAAATAATTAAGGTCCGGCCGTGTTGGGCCGGACCATTTTTTTAGGAGGAAGAGAAATGCTAAACAAAAAAAGCATTAGAGACATTGATGTAAATGGTAAAAAAGTTTTTATCCGTGTAGATTATAATGTACCAATGGATGAAAACCAAAACATTACTAATGATAAAAGAATTGTTGCTACATTACCTACTTTAAATTATTTATTGGAAAATAATGCGGCACTTATTATTGCGTGTCATTTAGGTCGTCCAAAAGGTGAAAGAGTTCCTGAGTTTTCAGTTGCTCCGGTTGCTAAAAAATTAGGCGAAATCATGGGCAAAGAAGTTAAATTTGCATCTGATTGTGTTGGTCCGGAAGCTGAAAAAATGGCTGCAGACTTAAAGCCTGGCGAAATTTTAGTATTAGAAAATCTTCGTTATCATAAGGAAGAAGAAAAAAATGATCCTAAATTTGCTGAGCAATTAGCTAAATTAGCTGATATTGTAGTAAATGATGCTTTTGGTGTTTCGCATAGAGCCCATGCTTCAGTAGAAGGAATTACAAAATTCATTCCTGCTGTTGCTGGTTTCTTAATGGAAAACGAAATTAAATTCGTTGGACAAGCGGTTGCTAATCCTGTTAGACCATTCGTTGCGATTATTGGTGGAGCTAAAGTTTCTGATAAAATTGGTGTAATCTCCAACTTGTTAGAAAAAGTTGACACTTTGATCATTGGTGGCGGCATGGCGAATACTTTTGTTGCTGCTCAAGGCTTCAATACAGGAAAATCTTTAGTGGAAGCTGATAAATTAGAACTTGCACGCGAGCTAATTGAAAAAGCAAAAGCGACTAAGGTTAATTTATTATTACCAACTGATATGGTTATTGCTGATAAATTTGCTGCTGATGCACAAACAGCAGTAGTTGGCTTAGATGGTATTAAAGATGAGTGGATGGCACTTGATATCGGACCTGAAACTGCAAAAACTTATGCTAAATCTTTAGTTGATGCGAAAACTGTAGTGTGGAACGGACCAATGGGCGTATTTGAAATCGATGCTTTTGCTAAAGGTACTGAAGCTGTTGCAAAAGCTGTTGCCGATTCAAGCGCAACTAGTATTGTTGGTGGTGGCGATTCTATTGCTGCCCTTAAAAAGACTGGTCTTTCTGATAAAATTTCTCATATTTCCACAGGTGGCGGAGCTTCCTTGGAATTCTTAGAAGGTAAAGTATTACCTGGTATTGCAGCACTTGCTGATAAATAATTTAATAGGTTTAGATGCTTAGTATCTAAACCTATATTTATAATTTTAAAAATAAATATAAATTTTAGGGGGATTTTATAATGCGTAAACCAATAATTGCTGGTAACTGGAAAATGCACAATACAATGGCTGAGGCTAAAACTTTAGTTAAAGATTTAGCGGCATTAGTAGCTGATGCTCAAGCGGAAGTAGTAGTATGCGCGCCTTTCACTGCTCTTGCAGCAGCTAAAGAAGCAGCTCAAGGTACTAACGTTAAAGTTGGAGCACAAAATATTCATTGGGAAGCTAAAGGTGCTTTTACTGGTGAAATTTCTGCTGCGATGTTAAAAGAAATCGGCGTAGAATATGTTGTAGTTGGTCACAGCGAACGTCGTCAATACTTTGCTGAAACTGATGAAACTGTAAATAAAAGAACTAAAGCGGCATTAGCGGCTGGAATTATTCCAATCGTATGTTGTGGTGAAACATTAGAAGAGCGTGAAGCTAATATCACTGAAAAAATCGTTGGCGATCAAGTTAAAGCTGATTTAGCTGATTTAACAGCTGCAGAAGTTGCAAGCTTAGTAATTGCTTACGAACCAGTTTGGGCTATTGGTACAGGTAAAACTGCTACTGATGATCAAGCTAATGAAGTTTGTACTTTTATCCGTAAAACAATTGCTGATCTTTTTGGTCAAGAAGCTGCTGATAAAGTTAGAATTCAATACGGCGGTAGTGTAAAACCTGCGACTATTAGCAACCTAATGGCGAAAAGCGATATCGATGGTGCTTTAGTTGGTGGTGCTTCTCTTAAAGCTGAAGACTTCAGTCAAATCGTGAAATTTTAATTTAGGTGGATGAAAATATGAGTACATTAAAAGCTCCGGTTGCTTTGGTTATTTTAGATGGATGGGGTCTAGGTAAACAAGATGATCCATCAAATGCCATTGTTGCTGCTAAAACGCCTAATATGACAGCATTACTACAAGAATATCCAACAACTGCGCTTGAATGTTCTGGTGAAGCAGTTGGCTTGCCGGATGGACAAATGGGTAACTCTGAAGTTGGTCACTTAAACATCGGGGCAGGTCGCGTAGTATATCAAGAATTAACTAGAATCACTAAAGCAATTCGCGAAGGTGAATTTTATAATAATGATGTTTTAAAATCAGTAGTAGAAAATGTTAAGAAAAATAATTCTGCACTTCATTTAATGGGGTTGGTATCTAATGGTGGTGTTCATAGCCATATTAATCATTTAGTTGCCTTGATTGAGTTAGCAAAAAGAAATTCCGTTGAGAAAGTTTATATTCATGCCTTTTTGGATGGACGCGATGTTCCGCCGTCTAGTGCAGAGAAATTTGTTGCTCAATTGGAAGAGAAAATTGCTGAAATTGGTGCAGGACAAATTGCTACTGTAGCAGGTCGTTATTATGCAATGGATCGTGACAAACGTTGGGATAGAGTTGAAAAAGCATATTTAGCAATAGCTTGTGCTGAAGGCAATAAAGCTCTTAGTGCAACTGAAGCTGTTAAAGCATCGTATCAAGCTGAAGTTACGGATGAGTTTGTTCTTCCGACTGCTATTGGTAATTATGACGGGATGCAAGAAAATGATGGTGTTATTTTCTTTAACTTCCGTCCGGACAGAGCTAGACAATTAACAAGAGTGTTTACTGATCTTGAATTTGACGGTTTTGCTCGCAAAAAAGGCTATTTGCCACTTGCTTTTGCTACATTAACTCAATATGAAGATGGACTGAATGTTGAAGTTGCTTACAAGCCACAACGTTTAACTAATACGTTAGGTGAGGTTTTGGCAAAAGAAAATTTAAAACAACTTCGTATTGCGGAAACTGAAAAATACGCTCATGTAACTTTCTTCTTCAATGGCGGAGAAGAAACAAGCTTGGCAGGTGAAGAAAGAATTTTAGTTTCCTCACCGAAAGTTGCAACTTATGATTTGCAACCAGAAATGAGTGCGATTGAAGTAACTGATAAAGTTGTAGCAGAAATAACAGCAAAAAATCATGATGTTATTATCTTGAATTTTGCTAACTGTGATATGGTTGGTCATACTGGTGTTATGAGTGCTGCGGTGAAAGCTGTAGAAACTGTTGACACTTGTTTGGGAAGAGTTGTAGCAGCAATGCAAGACGTTGGTGGAGCGGTATTTATTACAGCTGACCATGGTAATGCAGAGTTGATGGAAGACCCTGTAACGCACGGTCCATTCACTGCTCATACAACTAATAAAGTTCCATTTGTGGCAGTTGGCGAAACTTTAAAAGGCAAAACTTTACAACCAGGTAGTTTAGCTGATATTGCACCAACAATATTGACGTTTGCTGGTGTAACTGTTCCAACTGAAATGACTGGAAAAAGTTTAATAAAATAGTATTGTTACTAAAAGGTTATGGAAAAATTTATTTTTTCATAACCTTTTTATTTTAATAATTATTTTTAAATAGGTCTTAAAATTTTCAGAAAAGTGTGATATATTTAAAAAGAAGTTATTTATAGGAGGAATGTAAAGTGACGATAATAAATGACATTTTTGCAAGAGAAATCATGGATTCAAGAGGCAATCCGACAATTGAGGTAGAGGTGTTTTTAGAAGATGGGACTGTTGGTAGAGCTGCTGTTCCGTCGGGAGCATCAACTGGTGTTCATGAAGCGGTTGAATTACGTGATGGAGATAAAAGTCGCTACTTAGGAAAAGGTGTATTAAAGGCGGTTGATAATGTCAACACAATAATATCACCGGAATTAATTGGCTTTGATGCTACTGATCAAGCAGGGATTGATTTATTAATGATTGATCTTGATGGCAGTGCTAACAAAGGTAAATTAGGAGCCAATGCTATATTAGGAGTATCGATGGCTGTAGCAAAAGCGGCAGCACAATCTTTAGGATTACCGCTATATCAATATTTAGGTGGTTTTAATGCTAAAGAATTACCAGTGCCAATGATGAATATCTTAAATGGTGGCGAACATGCTGATAATAATGTTGATATTCAAGAATTTATGATAATGCCTGTGGGTGCACCTACTTTTAGAGAAGCTTTAAGAATGGGAGCAGAAGTTTATCATAGCTTAAAAGCGGTATTAAAGGGACGCGGTCTAAATACTGCAATTGGTGATGAAGGTGGATTTGCGCCAAACTTATCATCAAATGAAGAAGCACTAAAAGTTATTATTGAAGCGATTGAAAAAGCTGGCTATAAACCAGGTGAAGATATTTTCTTAGCAATGGATGTAGCATCATCGGAAATTTATCAAGATGGTAAATATAACTTAGCCGGTGAAGGTATTACGAAAACAGCAGCGGAAATGGTTGCTTTTTATGAAGAGTTAGTAGCTAAATATCCAATCATTTCGATTGAAGATGGGATGGCGGAAGATGATTGGGAAGGTTGGAAACTTCTTACTGAAAAACTTGGCGACAAAATTCAATTAGTAGGCGATGATTTGTTTGTAACAAATACTAAACGCTTAAAAATGGGTATTGATCAAGATATTGCAAATTCTATCTTAATCAAAGTT
Organism: Negativicutes bacterium; assembly: GCA_018052945.1. Classification (NCBI taxonomy): domain Bacteria; kingdom Bacillati; phylum Bacillota; class Negativicutes; species Negativicutes bacterium. The sequence goes on from JAGPMH010000005.1 coordinate 39,970, forward strand.
AATCAAATTGGAACATTAACTGAAACTTTTGAAACGATTGAAATGGCTAAAAGAGCAGGTTACACTTGCGTTATTTCACATCGCTCGGGTGAAACTGAAGATGCAACTATTGCTGATATTGCCGTAGCGGTTAATGCCGGACAAATTAAAACCGGAGCTCCAACCCGTAGCGATAGAATTGCGAAATACAATCAATTATTACGAATTGAAGAAGAATTATGTGTTGTTGGAAAATATGAACAGAAGAATGTTTTTTACAACTTAAAAACTAAATAATAGCAGTTTTTAAGGTTCAAAGGATAAATGTCGAAAATTAGCAAAAAACACAATGCTATTTTCGACATTTTTTCTATTTTTTAATACTTTTTTTGATTAATTAGAAGGAAAAATCAAAAACGCGTATAAATATATATTAAAGATAAAAATAAGGTTAAAAGACCTATAAATCCCTCATAGTTTACTAGTTAGTGAAGGAGGCTTTTGACAAATAAAATCTTCTGTCTTGATATTTAACAATTTAGGGGGTAGAACAAATGCAAATCGCGGTTAAACAAGCAATAGTTACTATTGTAGTTGGCATTATTAGTATTTTTACTTATGGACAAACTAATAGTTTTATGGCAGCACTGGCCTTATTAGTAATATTGGCAGGTGTAGTAGCTTTTTTTGTGAATAAAAATGAACCAGCTCCACCAATCAAAGCCGAAGTAAAACCTGTTTCTTCAGCTCGACCAATGGTGAAAAAATCAACAAATGAGATATCAGATTTTAATATGTTGGATATGGCTGAAAATTTAGCATTTTCATCACAACAATTAGCGTGGGGTGTTAATCAATATAAAGCATTGTTAAGTAAGGTTGCTGATTTATCAGTTTCGATCAGAAATCAAACTGAGGTAAATGCTAGTAATATTGAAGAAGCAACTGCAGGGTTAGAAGAAATTGCTTCTTCTGCCGGCAATGTTTCAAAATCATCGCTGGAAACCTTTGAACAGTGTAAAGCATCATCAAGCTTGGCTCAAAAACACCAAGTTCATATTAGCGAAGTAAGTCAAACAATGCAAAATGTTACTAACATTGTGCAAACGGCAGTTAATGATGTAGAAAAGCTAAATATTGCCTCGGCTAAAATTAATGACTTCGTTGTTAAAATAAGAGGAATTGCCAGCCAAACAAATTTATTAGCACTTAATGCGGCGATTGAAGCAGCACGTGCCGGTGAAAATGGCAGAGGGTTTGCCGTAGTGGCGGATGAAGTTAGAAAACTTGCCGGTGAAAGTGAATTGACTACTAAAGAAATTGAAGATATCGTTACCGAAATAACTTCACAAACTCAAGAAATTACGAAAAACATGCAAGCTGGTAATAACAAATTAAAAGAAGTAGAAGAGTTAACAAGAAATTCAGCTGATGCAATGCGCGGTTTGGTTAGTGATGTTCACACGATGGAAAATACAGTAAATGGCTTATGTGAGCTTTCGGAAAATCAACGCGAAACGACTGAACAAATGGCTAAAGTGATTGAAACAATTGGCCATGCTACTGTAGAAATTGCCGGTAGCACTCAAGAATCATTAACAAGAGTTCAAGGGCAAGAACAAAGTATTGAAGATATCTTAGGCTATGCTAAAAGCATGCTAGTTACCTCCGATACTTTACAAGAAATAGCTGTTAAATTTAAGAAAGATAATGAAATCATCTTTGGGGTAAATCCGTTTGTGGCGCCAAGTGTGATTAAAGAACAATATGTACCGATTTTAGAGTTAGTAGCAGAAAAAATTGGCTATAAAGCAAGAGTTATTATCGTAACTGATTATGATGCCTTAGGCCGTACCTTATTACAAGGAACGGTTGATATTGGTTGGTTCTCGCCATTTGCTTATGTTTCTGCAAAAGAAAAAGGAAACGTATTACCATTGGTTACTCCGATTGTTAATAAAGCAACATCATATACGGGCTATATTATTGCCCGTAAAGATAAGGGTTATAAAACCATTGATGATTTAAAAGGAAAACGTTTCGGTTTTGTTGACTCGAAATCTGCTTCTGGGTATGTATATCCTAGAGCATTATTAGCAGCTAGTGGTAAAGATCCGAAATCTTTCTTTGGCGAAACTTTATTTGTGGGTAGCCATGATCGAGTAATCGAAGGTGTATTAAATGGCTCGTTAGATGCTGGCGCGACGTACTCCGAAGCATTAGAAAGAGTTGGTGCGTCTGGTGTTAACTTAAATGATTTTGAAATTATCTCCAGCACTGATCCGATTCCAAAAGATGCGATTGCGGCTAGACCTGGCTTTGAGCAAGAATTGGCAGATAAAATTAATGAAGCCTTTATGGCAACAACAGATAAAGAAAATCCATTTATGACTAAAACTCATATTAATGGTTTCGTAAAAGCAAAAGATGCCGATTATGAAGTAGTAAGAAAAGCGGCAGCCTTAGTGAAATAATTTCATTTTAATAATAATGAAACAGGGGATTTACCCCTGTTTCGTTTTGTGAAAGTTTAAAAATCCTTATATAATAAAGATTTTGCAACCGATAATTTAAGTTATTTATTTACAACGCTTTAAAATGCTAAAATAATGAATAATTTAAGATAAAAGTATTGCCCTAAATTACATAACCTATTATAATAATATATGGCGTAAATATTTGCGCTAAATAAGACTTTATAATCCGAAACGGACAACATTGTTGTCTTGTTTTGGTTTGCTTATTTTGCAGGTTGCAGTGAAATAAGACAGTATTAACTTAATTAAGAGCAAGCGTTAAATTATTAATTAAAAATTAATATGTTTGTTCTATTTTTTTACAAAGGAGAGTCAAAGAATGCAAAAAGCAACAGTTGTGGTAATTGGTGGTGGAGCTACTGGAGTTGGTATCCTTCGTGACTTATCAATGCGCGGAGTTGATGCTCTTTTAATCGAAAGAGATGATCTTGGCTACGGAACAAGCTCGAGGTACCATGGTTTACTTCATAGTGGTGGTCGTTATGCAGTTAAGGATGCAGAAGCGGCAAGAGAGTGTATTGAAGAAAATACAATCTTACGTAGAATTGGTAAGCACTGTGTAGAGGCTACAGAAAGTTTATTCGTACGCGCTCCGGAAGATGATGAAGCGTTTGAACACGAATGGTTAAAAGCTTGTGCTGCAGTAGGTATTCCAACTATCCCTGTTACAATGGAAGAGGCTTTCAAAATGGAGCCAAACTTAAGCCGTAAATTATTATCAGCATATCGTTTACCGGGTGCTGCTATTGATGGCTTCAGAATGACTTGGCAAAATGTTGAGTCAGCAAAAAAATATGGCGGTCGTTGCATAACTTACAAAGAGGTTACTAATGTTGATAGCACTAATGGTGTAGTAACTGGCGTAACGATAAAAGATCGCTTTACTGGTGAAGTTGAGAAAATTGCCTGTGACTTTGTTATTAATGCAGCTGGCTCTTGGGCCGGAGAAATTGCTAACATGGCTGGTATTAAAGTTAATGTTAAACCGGATAAAGGTACATTGATTGCGTTCAATCATCGTATTTGTAACCGCGTGGTACATAGACTACATAAACCATCTGATGCAGATATCTTCGTTCCACATGGTTCAATAACTATTTTAGGTACAAGTTCAATTCCAACGACTCCAGATGATACGTCTTCAACTACTGAAGAAGTAATCAAAATGATGGAAGTTGGTAAAGTAACTTTCGAAAATATTTATGATTATCGTATTTTACGTGTGTTTGCTGGTACTCGTCCACTTTATAGTGCTGACCCTAATGCAGCAGGTCGTGGAGCATCACGTGGTTTCGTATGCTTAGATCATGCTCATGATGGTGTTAAACACTTTATCAGTGTATGTGGTGGTAAATTCACAACTTATAGATTAATGGCAGAAAAAGTATGTGATTTAGTATGTGGTCAATTAGGCAATACTGTTAAATGTACTACTGCTGAAGTGCCAATCGTTGAAGATCCAAGCCGTGAGTTAATGGGTAAAGCGAAAAAAGTATTCCCAGCTTATGCTTCTGAGCTTGCTGCTTCACGTTTAGGTAATGAAAGATTAGAACGAGTTATCAATCGCATGAATGAGAAACCAGAAACAAAAGAATTGGTTTGCGAATGCGAAAACGTAACTATGGCTGAAGTTGAAGAGATTGCTAAAGAATCTCATACTAGAACAATCAGTGACATTCGTCGCAGAACTCGTATCGGTATGGGAACTTGCCAAGGTGCATTCTGTGGTTATCGTGCAATTGGTGTTGTTGGTGACTTAGATGCAGTTGATTTAAAATCCAAAAGTAAGATGGATACTAAAGGTCTATTTAAAGACTTCGTAGAGCAACGTTGGAAAGGTATTCGTCCAGTCCTTTGGGGTAATATGGCTAGAGAAACAGAACTTACGCGCGGAATTTATGATGCGACTTTAAACATAAATGGAGCGATTGATAATGAAGAATAATGATTTAGTTGTTATTGGTAGTGGTTTATCCGGATTATTAACTGCTTGTGTTGCAGCAGGAAAAGGCAAGAAAGTAACTGTACTTAGCTATGGTGCTGGTACATTAACAATCGGTGGCGGTATTGTTGACTTTATCGGTTATGATGATAATGCTCAACCTGTTAAAAATCCGTTAGCGGCTTTAAATGAAATCAACCCTGAGCATCCTTATGCAAAAGTTGGTAAAGCAGTAGCAAGTGCAGCGTTCAATGATTTCAAAAAAATCACTGAAAATGAAGGCTATGCTTACTTAGGTGATGTGAAAAAAAATCGTTGGGTTCCAACAGCAGTTGGCTCCTTTAAACCAACTTGTCTTGTGCCAAAAACAATGGATACTGACGCTTTAAAATCAGCTAAAGAAGTTTTAGTTGTTGGCGTAAATGGCTTAAAAGATTTCTATGCAAAATTAGTAGCTAAAAACTTACAAGAGTTTTATGGCGAAGCGAAAAAAGTTACATTTGTAAATGTTGGCTTAGATCTTACTAATGGTCGCGATATCAGTTGTATGGATGTGGCACGTTACTTAGATACTAAAGAAGGTCAAACTGAATTTGCTGATAAATTAAAAGCAACAGCTAAACCTGGAATGGTATTAATTGTTCCTCCAGTATTAGGAACTAAACCAGATTACAAAGTTTTAAATACTTTAGAGCAAGGATTATCATGTCGCTTTGTAGAAAGTGCAGCAGTTCCTCCATCGGTAACTGGTTACAGATTATGGACGATGATGACTAATTATGCTAAAAAATTAGGCGTAAACATTGTAGAAAAAGCTAAAGTTGTTAGTGCTCACGTTGAAAATGGTGAATGTGTTTATGTTGAAACTGAAGGTTTTGACAGAAAACGTAAATATTATGCTAAATCCTTTATTTTAGCTAATGGTGGAGTTTACGGTGGTGGCTTGGAAGCTCAAATCGGTAAAATGGTAGAACCAATTTTTGGTTTTGACATTCCAGCACCAGCAGACCAAGTTCAATGGTCCAATAAAGATTTGATTTCCAATAAAAAACAATTGTTTGCATTGATGGGTGTTAAAGTTAATACCGGTTTAGTGCCAGTTGATGAACAAGATATGGAAGTAGTTAAAAATGTAAAAGTAGTTGGTCGTAGCTTAGCTGGTTATGATTTCTGCTTTGAAAAATCTGGTAATGGTGTCGCAATAGCAACTGCTTATAAAGCAGCATTATCGTTATAAGGGGTGCACAAGAGAAATGAGTAAACATTTGATTGATCCAGATAAATGTACTGCTTGTACAGTATGTGTTGCACATTGTCCTGTAACTGCAGCAACAAGAAAATTCCGTGGACCGAAAATAACTGGTCCAGCTTTAGAAAGAATTAGAATGCAAGTAACGGATGAAGATAATTCATTACAATACTGCTCAAACTGTAAAAATTGCGATATGTCCTGTCCGTCAGGAGTACCAATTTCTACATTAAATATGATTGCTCGTGCAAATTACCATAAAAAACATAAACAACAAACATGTGATGATATGTTAGCACATGGTGAAGGTATGGGTAAACTTGCAACAGCTGTACCTGGTTTATCTTCAATGATTAACTTAGGGATGAAAGTTGGTAAAGGTTTAGGAATGATGGGTGTTGTTGGTCTTGCTAACGAAGCACCACTTCCTCCATTTGCTAGTGAATCGTTCTATGCAAAATTCAAAAGAATTAAACAAACTAGCTTCCCACAAAAAGTTGTATTTTATCCAGGATGTTTCATTAATACTAACCAACCTGAAGTTGGCGTAGCATTAGTGGAAGTATTCCAAAAAAATAACATTGAAGTTATTGTTGATGAAGACTTTGTTTGTTGTGGTTCTCCATTAGTAACTGGTGGTTATTTAGATGAAGCAAAACAAAATGCTGACAAAAATCTTTCCATCATTAAAAAATGGACTGAAAAAGGATATCCTGTTATTACGGCTTGTACTAGCTGTGGCTTAATGCTTAAACAAGAATATCAAGAATTATTCCATTTAGATGCTGATGAAGTAAATGCTAAGAATATGTATGATGCTATTGAATATCTTGAAATCTTAAATGAAGAAGGTAAATTAAATACAGAATTTAAAACAACAAATGCTAAATTAATGTACCATCCTCCATGTCATTTAAGAGCACAAGGTTTTGGTTTACCTTCAATGGAAGTATTAAGCTTAGTGCCAGGTGTAGAAATTGAAAACGCTGATGCTGGTTGTTGCGGTATCTCTGGAAGCTATGGTATGAAAGCTGATAAATACGAAATTGGTATGAAAGTTGGTTCCAAATTATTTAATCGTATTAAGGAATCAAGTGCGGAAACTGTTGTTTGTGAGTGCGGTACTTGCCGTATTCAAATCACTCATGGTTCCGGTACGAAAGCAATTCATCCATTACAATTATTAAACCAAGCTTATAAATAAAATATGCTGTTAAACTTCTGGCTTTGAGTTATGCTCAAAGCCAGAATAAATTAAAAATAATATAAAGAGGTTATTTGAATGCTTAAAAAAACAAAAATCGTTTGTACAATGGGTCCAAGTACAGAAAAACAAGAAATTATTGAGAATTTATTAAACTCCGGTATGAATGTTGCTCGTTTCAACTTTTCACATGGTGACCATGCTGAACACGGTAACAGAATTAACTTAGTAAAAGCAGCTGGTAAAGCTACTGGTAAAACAGTTTCTTTAATGCTTGATACTAAAGGTCCTGAAATGCGTCTTGGTAAATTCGCTGCTGGTAAAGTGCAATTAGTTGCTGGCAAAAAATTAATCCTTACAGCAGATCAAGATTTCGTTGGTGATGAAACTAAAGTTGCAGTTAGCCATAAAGGTCTGTGCACAGAAGTTAAACCTGGCGATACAATCTTACTTTCTGATGGTTTAGTAAGCTTAACAGTTGAAGAAATTCAAGGTACTGATATCGTTACTACTATCATGAACAGTGGTATTATGGGAACTTTAAAAAGAGTTGCAGCACCTGGCGTGTCTGTAAACTTACCACCACTTTCTGATAGAGACGTGAAAGACGTTATTTTCGGTATTTCTCAAGATATGGACTTCATTGCCGCTTCTTTCGTACAAAGAGCAGCTGATGTTAATGCAATCCGTAAAGTTATTACTGATAACAACGGCAAAATGGAAATCATCTCTAAAATTGAAAACATGGAAGGCGTTGACAATATCGACGAAATCATCGAAGCTTCCGACGGAATCATGGTAGCTCGTGGTGATCTTGGTGTTGAAATTCCTGCTGAAGATGTACCATTAATTCAAAAAATGATTATTAATAAATGTAATACTGTTGGGAAACCAGTTATCGTTGCAACACAAATGCTTGAGTCCATGATTAATAATCCACGTCCAACAAGAGCAGAAGCAAGTGATGTTGCTAATGCTATTATGGATGGCACTGATGCAATCATGTTAAGTGGTGAAACTGCTTCCGGTGATTATCCTGAAGAAGCCGTAAAAACAATGAATAAAATTGCTAACCGTATTGAGTCTTCATTACAATACAATGCATTATTATTAAACAAAGGTATTGCATTACAACCTACTACAACTGATGCAATCAGCCATGCAACAGTACAAGTTGCTTATGAAATTGATGCTAAAGCAATTGTTACCCCTACTGAAAGTGGTTATACAACTAAAATGGTATCAAAATATCGTCCAAAAGCTCCAATCATTGCTGTTGCTCCAGACGAAAAAACAGCTAGAAGCTTAAATCTTCGTTGGGGTGTATATCCAATTATCGGTTCTCGTTGGAGCGATACTGACGAAATGATTATTGGTTCAGTACAAAACTCCGTTGAAGCTGGTTACTTAACATCAGGTGATTTAGTAGTTGTAACTGCAGGTATCACTTTAGGTGCTCCTGGCAACACTAACATGATTAAAGTTCACACAGTTTAATTTTAAGTTATTATTTAGACCTCTACTATGTAGAGGTCTATTTTATTTGCTAATTTATTGTAAACTGTGGTAAAATATATAGAGAAGATTTTGAGGAGGTGCGAATTTTGAGCACAGCTTTAATGGTGATTGAAGCAATTCTTTGTATTGCTTTAATAATAGTAGTTGTAATGCAATCAAGCAAAAGTGCAGGAATGTCCGGTTCTATTGGCGGTGGTGCTGAATCTATTTTTGGTGGCAAAGCAAGAGGACTTGATGCAGTACTTGCAAAAGCAACGATGATTTTAGCAGCAGCTTTTGCAGTAGTAACAATTCTTTTAGCAAAAAATTAGTATAAAATATTTGGCATTTACGCTCATAGCAACTAAGGTTAGCATTATGAGCGTTTTGTTTTTATGGAGGGATTTTATGGAACTAGTATATTTGGCACCATTAGCAGGATTAATTTCTTTACTTTTTGCTGCCTGTTTATTGAAAAATGTTTTAGCTCAAAATCCTGGCAATGAAAGAATGCAATATTTATCAAATATAATATTTCAAGGAGCGATGACGTTTTTAAATCGGCAATATAAAACTTTATTGCCCTTTACACTGGTTATTGCAGTGATTTTATTAATAGTGGGAAACTATAAAATTAGTATTTCTTTTGCAGTTGGAGCGTTGTGCTCAGCCTTAGCAGGCTATATTGGAATGACTGCAACTACAAAAGCGAATGCGAGAACGGCTCAAGCTGCAACTGTGGGTATTAGTCAAGCCCTGAGTGTTTCTTTTAAAGCCGGCAGTATCATGGGGATGTCGGTTGTCGGGTTAGGCTTATTAGGTGTATCAATGCTGTATATAATTTTCAGAGATACTGTAATTATCAATAGTTTTGCTTTTGGGGCAAGTGCAATAGCTTTTTTTGCTAGAGTTGGTGGTGGGATATTTACCAAAGCAGCTGATGTTGGTGCTGATTTAGTTGGAAAAGTTGAAGCTGGTATTCCAGAAGACGATCCTCGTAATCCCGCAGTAATTGCTGATAATGTTGGTGATAATGTCGGTGATACGGCTGGGATGGGGGCAGACTTATTTGAATCTTATGGTGCTACTACTATTGCCGCTATGCTTATCGGTAATAGTGTTTATGGCCTTAATGGTGTTATTTATCCGCTCTTATTGGGCGCTATTGGGATTATGGCAACTTTAATTAGTTTCTTTTTTGTTAATCTTAATGGTGATACTAATGTTCAAAGAGCTCTTAATACAGGGATTTGGGGAACAAATTTAATTACAGCTCTGGCGGCATATGTCTTGGCAGTTGATATTTTCGGCAATAAGGGGCAAGAAATATTTTTAGCAATTGCTGCCGGTTTATTTGTTAATTTTACAATTGGCTTAGTGACAGAGTATTATACCTCAAGTGCTTATAAACCTACGCAAAAAATTGCCGAAGCATCACAGATGGGGGTAGCTACCAATATTTTAAGTGGTTTATCAACCGGTTTAAAAAGCACAGTAATACCGATTATTGTAATTTTAGGAGCAACTTTATGGTCGTTTCACTTTGCCGGAATTTATGGTATTGCGATGGCGGCAATGGGGATGTTATGTACAGCCGGAATGGTGGTGGCAATTGATTCGTTTGGTCCGGTTGCTGATAATGCCGGGGGCATTGCTGAAATGGCAAAACTAGATTATAAGGTAAGAGTGGTGACCGATAAACTGGATTCTGTTGGTAACACCACCGCCGCGATTGCGAAGGGCTTTGCAATTGGTTCGGCAGCATTGACGGCAATGGCCTTATTTAGCGCGTTTGCGGAAGAAATAACGAAAAACCATAACTTAAAAAGCTTGATTGTGGATGGTCATTTCACAGTTAATTTACTAGATCCCGGTGTGTTTATTGGGGTGTTTTTAGGTGGAACTTTACCGTTTTTAATTTGTGCACTAACGATTGAAGCTGTGAGCAAGGCCGCTTATGAAATGATTGCTGAAGTACGGCGACAGTTTAAAGAAATTTCGGGACTGTTTGAAGGTGAAGAGAGTCCCGATTATGCTAAATGTATTGATATCAGCACTAAAGCTGCGATTAAAGAAATGATGATTCCGGGGTTATTAGCGGTAGCTACTCCGATTATTGTAGGGTTCTTGTTAGGATCAAAAGCATTAGCTGGTTTTTTAGTAGGAATAACAATTACTGGAATCTTATTAGCAATATTTATGTCAAACGCCGGTGGGGCTTGGGATAATGCTAAAAAATATATTGAAGCGGGACAATATGGCGGTAAGGGTAGTATTGCTCATAGTGCAGCCGTTATTGGAGATACGATTGGTGATCCTTTTAAAGATACAGCAGGCCCGGCCATGAATCCATTAATAAAGGTTGCCGGGACTATTTCATTGATTATTGCACCATTTTTACTGTTCTAGTAAAAAGCAGATTAACTTACTTTGCAAGTTAATCTGCTTTTAAATATAATATTATTATGATGAAGTTAAAGAAATAGAGATAGCTTACATTACTTTGGAGGTTTTTATATTGTCGATCTTAAAAGGAGCAGAGCCGTTTATTTTAAAAGGCGGCAATACTGGGATATTATTAGTACATGGCTTTACCGGTTCACCGGCGGAGATAGCACTATTAGGTGAATTTTTACATAATCATCAATATACAGTTATGGCACCACGATTAACCGGACATGGTACCAGCGTTGAAGATTTGGAACATACAACCAAAGAAGATTGGTATAACAGTGTAGTAGATGCTTACCATTTATTAAAAAATTGTTGTAATGAAATTCATGTGATGGGTTTATCAATGGGGGGCTTATTAGCCATTAAGTTAAGCCTTGAATTTAACATAAAAAAAGTACTGGTGATGAGTACGCCTTTTAATATTATTACTAGAGGACGGGAGTTGCCACCAAAAGAGTATTGCCAAGGTCAATTTATTCCCAAATTAAGACGTGAATTTGCTGTTGAACCGAAATACTTAGTGGCCTATAACCAAATGCCATTATTATCAATTCATCAGTTGTTTGAGTTGGTAGCAGAAACAAAAAATAGCTTGCCGAAATTTAATAATAAGATTCTTATTATGCAAAGTAAAAAAGACCATACGATAAAAGTAAACAGTGCAAAATGTTTATATCAAAATATCGCTTCAACTGAGAAAAAAATAGTATGGCTTGAGGAATCAGGTCATGTAATAACCTTAGATAAAGAACGTGATATTGTCTTTAAGGAAGCCTTAAGATTTATCGAAAAATAAAAGAGGGTGAAGATTGTGGCACAAGGAGCAGAAAATAGCAATTGTTTTGTTTGTGGAGAAAATAACCCAATTGGCTTGAAATTAAAATTTCGCGAAGAGAATAACAAGTATTTGGCTGATTTTATTCCTACTACTAATTATCAGGGCTATGATGGTGTTTTACATGGTGGCATTGTCAGTACGCTTATTGATGAAATAACAGCCGGCTATATGTACTATAAAGGTTATAAAGCAGTTACTGCTAAGCTGGAGGTGCGCTTTCGGCGACCAACGCCGATTGGTGAAAAACTAACAGTACAAGGTGAAGTTATCAATCAAAAAGGAAAAATGGTAGAGATGCTAGGCAAAATAATTTTAGCCGATGGTAGTGTTACGGCTGAGGGAAAAACTATCGTAGCTCTACAAGATTAAAAGAAAGCTAGGCGCTAGCCTGGAGGAAAGTATATGAATTTAAAAGAGAAGATTCTTTTATTTATGCAAGAAAGTGCTTATAAACCGTTAAATGCCGAAGATTTAGCACTGGAAATGGAAATTAGAGGCAAAGAATTAATAGAATTTTGGCGTGCACTGGAAGAATTAGAGCATGACGCTAAAATATTTAAAACACGCTATGATAAATATGGGATACCAGAAAAAATGAGTTTGGTAGTCGGGCGTTTAAGTCTTAGCAGTAAGGGCTTTGGGTTTGTTATCCCTGAAAATCCATTAACTGAAGATGAAAGTGATTTATATATTGCGCAAGATGATTTAAAAACCGCAATGCATAATGATGTTGTTATTGCCAGAGTTAATCGACAAAATTTAGCCGGACGTTCACGCGAAGGTGAAATTGTTCGGATTGTAAACAGAGCCAATAAAAAAATTATTGGAACCTTTGATGCCAGTAAAAACTTCGGCTTTGTAATTCCCGATGACAAAAGAATTGGTCAAGATATTTTTGTTGCTCGAGAAAACTTTAACAAAGCCAAAGTTGGAGCAAAAGTAGTTGTTGAAATTATTAATTGGCCGGACAAACAACGTAGTGCCGAAGGGAAAATTGTAGAAGTTTTAGGCTATAAAGGTGACGTTGGTATTGAGATTTTGTCAATAATTAAAAAACACGATTTAGCAATGGAGTTTCCAGCTGAAGTTGAGCAAGAAGCTAACAAAGTGCCGGAGCAGGTACTGGTGGATGAGAGTGAGAATCGTCGGGATTTGCGCGATAAGATCATTGTAACAATTGACGGCGATGATGCTAAAGATTTGGATGATGCAATCTACATTGAACGACTAGCTAACGGCAATTTTTTACTGGGAGTTCACATTGCTGATGTTAGTTACTACGTTAGAGAGAATACGCCACTTGATAAAGAAGCGAGAGAACGAGGAACTAGTGTATATTTAGTGGATCGAGTATTACCAATGTTACCGCGCCGATTATCAAACGGAATTTGTAGCTTAAATGCCGGTGAAGATAGATTGGCAATGTCAATTGAAATGGAAATAGATTATCGTGGTAAAGTTTTAAAATATGAGATTTTCCCTAGTATTATAAAAGTTCATACTAGATTAACCTATAACATTGTTCGGCAAATATTAGTTGATAATGATGAAGCCTTACGCCAAGAGCATGCTAAGCTAATGGAACCACTAGAAAATATGGAACGACTATGTCATATCTTGCGTAATCATAGAATGCAACGAGGCGCGGTAGATTTTGATTTCCCGGAAATAAAAGTGAAGTTAGATGATACCGGAAAACCGATTGAACTAGTAAAAAGAGTTCGTTCCCTTTCAGAATCAATTATTGAAGAGTTTATGTTAATTGCCAATGAAACTATTGCGCAACATATGCACAAAATTAAAATGCCATTTGTTTTTAGGGTTCATGAACAACCGGAGCAAGGGAAAATTGATAAGTTAAATAACTTATTACATAACTTTGGTCAAAATATTCCGAAAAGTGATGAAATCAGACCAAAGGAATTGCAAAATATCTTAAAAAAGGTTGCCGGTAAACCGGAAGAACGAATTATCAGCACTGTAATGTTAAGATCATTAAAGCAGGCGCGGTATGAGGCTGAAAATATTGGTCATTTTGGGTTGGCAGCCACATATTATACGCACTTTACTTCACCGATCAGGCGTTATCCGGACTTAATTGTCCATCGCTTATTACGTGAAACTTTTAGAACCGGTGATATTTCCGAGAAGCGCAAACAAAAATTAACAGCAATTTTACCGGAAATAGCCCTTCACGCTTCACAACGAGAACGGGCTGCAGCTGAGGCAGAACGCGAAACTGTTGACTTGAAAAAAGTGGAGTATATGACGCAATTTATTGGTCAACATTTTATGGGTATTATCAACGGTGTTACAGCCTTTGGTATCTTTGTAGAATTAGAAAGTGGTGTTGAAGGCTTGGTACGAGTTTCTTCAATGCAAAATGATTACTATGTATATGTGGAAGAGCAATATGCCTTAATTGGAGAACATACGAAAAAAGTTTACCGTTTAGGCGATCAAGTCGAAATAATCGTTGCAAATGCTAATATTGAAGAACGCAATATTGATTTTATTATTGCTGACAATGGTCAATATATTCCAAGACCAATGCCGGAGAAAAAATTCTTAGGAAAATCAAAATCAGCTAAGAAAAATAAAGATGATAACAAGCAAAGGCGGAGTAATGGTAACAAACCTAAAGCAAGTGGCGATAGCATAATTGTAGATTTTGGTGAAGCCAAAGAAAATAAGAAAAACTATAATGGTATCAAACCTAAAGTTAAGAGTAGTAAAAAACAGAAAAAACGCAAACCACTACCGCATAAAAATAAGAAGAAAAAATAATTATAAATGGTGATAATATGGAAAAGAAGAAAGATGGAATAAAAATCGCAACAGAAAACCGCAAAGCACGCCATGATTTTCATATCCATGAAGTGTTTGAGGTCGGCATGGTTTTAACCGGTACCGAAGTAAAATCACTACGTGCCGGCAAAGCTAATTTAAAAGACAGCTTTGCCTTGGTGCGAGATGGTGAAATCAGCTTGCATAATATGCACATCAGCCCGTATGAAGAAGGAAATAGATTTAATCATGAACCGCTGAGAATAAGAAAGCTGTTAATGCATAAAGCCGAGATTATAAAATTATTTAGTCAAACCAAAGAAAAAGGTTATACTTTAGTTCCGCTAAAGATTTACTTTAAAAAAGGTAAAGCTAAACTGGAATTAGGCTTAGCAAGCGGTAAGAAAAATTATGACAAACGACAAGATTTAGCAGAAAAAGATGCTAAGCGTGAAATTGATAGAGCGTTTAAAGAACGACAACGCGATTATTAAGCTAAGTTGTCTTTTAAGCTTAAATATGGTATATTTAGTAGGCAATGAAATGTTGCACCACCTGGGGGCGTAAAGGTTTCGACAGGGGTAGGTGTAGCATAGGTAGCGAGTCGGGGGTTCATCAACCCGTTAGTAAGGTGAAACTTTTATTAAATATAAAAGCAAACAACGAATACGCTTTAGCAGCTTAATGCTAACCCTTTGTTTATCTAATCCCGCGGGATTTACAAAGGGCCAATAGTGGGATACCTAATAGCCAATTCTCGGAGGCTACCATGGGAATTTTATCGAGATAGCAACTAAGAAGCCTGTTTGTAGGCGTCAAAGGAGCGAATTTCAAAATACAAACTGCACTCGGAGAAACTTATGATACAATGCTTTTGGACAGGAGTTCGACTCTCCTCGCCTCCACCA